>NZ_JAMYMP010000054.1:0-21429 GCF_040318615.1 Mesorhizobium sp. M1078 | reverse complement strand
CCTGCGCCAAAATCTCCATGCCTTGCGATATCGCTGGCGCGAACCACCACGAAAGCGCAAGTTTCAGTCCATGCCAAAGCTATCTTAGCGCCTATGCCCTTGAGGGGAGGGTGGCGCGAAGGGCCGGGTGGGGTCCTCGGCGAAGCGCTCGACTCTCTCAATCACGGTCGAAGTTGGTCGAGGTCGCGCACTGCCGCAACGACCCCACCCGTCCATCCGCCTTCGGCGGCTGTCCACCGTCCCCTCAAGGGGGAGGGATCAGGCCAGCGTTCGCTCCACAATGTCCCGCAAATCCGCCGACAGGTTCTCGGCACCGGCGATGGCCAGCAGCGCTTCCCTGGCCTTGGCTTGCCTGCCCGGCTCCAGCGAGCGCCACGAGCGCAGCGCTGTGGCCAGCCTGGCCGCCACTTGCGGATTGCGTTTTTCAACCTCGAGTACGGTCTGGGTAAAAAACCGGTAGCCTTCGCCATCGGCTCGGTGGAAGCCGGTCTGGTTGGCGCTGGCGAATGTGCCGACCAGCGAGCGCACCCGGTTCGGATTGGCCATCGAGAAAGCTGCGTGACCAGTCAGCTTGCGTACGGTATCGACTGTCCGGGGTCCCGGCACGCTGGCCTGGATCTGGAACCATTTGTCCATGACCAGCGGATCGGCGCCATAACGCGCCTCGAAATCGGCCAGCGCCTTGGTCGCCTCCGGTGAACCGTCATGGCGGTGCGCAAGGACGGTCAGCGCTGCGGCGCGGTCGGTCATGTTGGTCGCGGTTTCGAAATGCCGGGCGGCGAGCGCAGCACCTTCCGGCGGCAGCGAGAGGTAGTCGAGCAGGATGTTGCGCAGCGCCCGGCGTCCCGCATTGGCCGCATCCGGGCTGAACGGCCCGTCGTCGGCGAGGTGGCTGTATAGGTCGGTGAACGTTTGCTGATTGGCGCGCGCGATTGCCAGCGCCAGTGCTTGGCGAGCGGCAAAGATGGCGTCGGGATCGATGTTCGTGCCGATGTCGCGGGCAATGTCGGCCTCGCCGGGAAGTGACAGCGCCAGTGCCCGGTAGGCAGGCTCCAGCGTCTCGTCGCCGGCGATCTTACCGGCAAGTCCGGTCAGCCTGGCGGTGAAAACCGGTTTCGCGCCGCCGAGGATCTGGCGGAAGGCCGCTATCAGCGCATCGGTGAGCAGCGTGTTGAACGCCTGCCAGCGCGCGAAGGCATCTCTGTCATGGCCAGCGAGGAAGAACTGGTCGTCGGCCTTCTGCTCGACCGAAAGCGTGATCGGCGCCGAAAAGCCGCGATTGAGCGACACCGCCGGCCGCTCGGCGACGCCTGAGAAGCGCACCATGTGACGGCGCTTGCGGATGTGGATAACGCCGTCCTCGACGGTGGCTCCCTCGACGCCATCATAGGCGACCGGCTCACCGCCCGCGCCGACCAGCCCGAAGGCGAGCGGAATGTGCATCAGGCGCTTGCGGCTCTCCGACGGTGTCGGCGGCACCGACTGCTCGATCTCGAGCGTAAACTCGCGCGTCGCCGGATTGTGCGTCGAACTGACGGTCAGGTTCGGCGTGCCCGCCTGGTGATACCAGAGCGCGAACTGAGACAGGTCGCGCCCGGAGGCGTCCTCGAACACCTTCAGGAAGTCCTCGATCGTCGCGGCCTCGCCATCATGGCGCTCGAAATAGAGGTCCATGCCGGCGCGGAAAGCCTCGGCCCCGAGGATAGTGCGGATCATGCGCACGACTTCCGAGCCTTTTTCGTAGACCGTCGCTGTATAGAAATTGTTGATCTCGCGGTAGCGGCGCGGCCGCACCGGATGCGCCAGCGGTCCCTGGTCCTCGGGGAACTGGTGCGCCCTCAGCGTGCGCACTTCGGCGATGCGCTTGACCGCGCGCGAGCGCTGGTCGGCTGAGAATTCATGGTCGCGAAAAACCGTCAGCCCTTCCTTGAGGCAGAGCTGGAACCAGTCGCGGCAGGTGATCCTGTTGCCGGTCCAGTTGTGGAAATACTCATGCGCGATGATCGCCTCGATATTGGCGAAATCGGCATCGGTGGCGGTTTCCCGGTCGGCCAGCACATACTTGTCGTTGAAGATATTTAGGCCCTTGTTCTCCATCGCCCCCATGTTGAAGTCGGAAACGGCGACGATGTTGAAGACGTCGAGGTCGTATTCGCGGCCGAACGCTTTCTCGTCCCATTGCATCGAGCGCTTGAGCGCGTCCATGGCGTAGCCGGCGAGCCCCTCCTTGCCTGGCTCGACATAGATGCCGAGTTCGACCTTGCGGCCGGACATGGTGACGAAACTGTCGGCGACCTGGCCAAGATTGCCGGCCACGAGCGCAAACAGATAGGACGGCTTGGGGAAGGGGTCGTGCCATTCAGCATAGTGCCAGCCATCGGCAAGCCCGCCGCTTTCGACCGGATTGCCGTTGGAAAGCAACAGCGGCGCTTCGTCCAGCCTTGCCTCGATACGCACGGTATAGACCGACAGGATGTCGGGGCGGTCGAGGAAATAGGTGATGCGGCGAAAGCCCTCGGCCTCGCATTGCGTGCAATAGACATTGCTGGAGCGGTAGAGGCCCATCAGCGCCTCATTGCTGGCCGGCGCGATCTCGGTCTCGAGCAGCAGCTGGAAACGGGCCGGCGGCCTCAAAATGGTCAGCTGGTCCGGCGTGGCGAGATACTCGGCCGGGGCAAGCTCGCGACCGTCGACGGCAATGCGCTTGAGCACCAGCCCGTCGCCGTCCAGCACCAGCGACGTCGAGGCGGCGGCGCCATCGCGGCGTTCGATCGTCAGCACTGCGGTGACACGCGTTGCGTCTGGCGAAAGGCGGAAGGTGAGGCCGGTTTGCGGGATGGAAAAGTCGTTGGGGCGGTAGTCTTCGAGCTTGAAGACCTGGCCGGTATCGGTTCGCATTCCCTTGGGTTTCCCTGTCGCTATCGGAGCCGCTGACGTGTCCTGGCCCATTAAATCTAAAGTTGCGCGCTCTTTACACGAAACGGTCACTCGACAAAACTGCGCCAATGCCTATTTCGGGGCGTTCCCCTTCCGCCATCATCGTGAGGCCTTGATGACCGTCGTCAGATCGAAGTTCGGCATGGGCGCCTGTGTACCGCGTCGTTCGACGCGCATCTCAGCGGAGATCCGGGAAGCAACAAAACAGTGAAAGCCGGGCCTGGAGACGAAGCGGGCGGGAAACTGTCCGATCATCCCGGCGCGCATCGGCCCAAAAATCAATGTCGATTTTTGGAAAGCACGATGCGCAGATTTAAAGTGTCAGAGCGTCCTTTACGCGTCGAAGACGACGCGCGGCGCTCTAATGTTCTCACCGGGATCATGCTCAAGGTCATGTCGGTGGCAGTCTTTGTCGGCATGCAAACCTGCATCAAGGCCGCCGGCACTTTGCCGGCCGGCCAGATCGTCTTCTTCCGCTCCTTCTTCGCCATCTTCCCGATCATCGCCTTCCTGGCCTTCAAGAGAAAACTCGGTACGGCGTTCGCCACCAAACGCCCGCTGAACCACATTGCGCGCGGTGTCGTCGGCGTTTGCGCCATGGGGCTCGGCTTCTTTGCGCTGACCCGGCTGCCGCTGCCTGAGGCGATCACGCTGAACTATGCCCAGCCTTTGCTGGTGGTGGTGTTCTCCTCGCTATTCCTCGGCGAAGCCATTCGCGTCTATCGCTGGAGCGCGGTTGCGGTCGGTCTGGTCGGCGTGCTGATCATCTCCTGGCCGGAGCTGACGCTGCTCACGTCGGGCGTCGCGCTCGGCGACCAGGAGGTGCTGGGCGTCATCGCTGCTCTTGTTTCTGCAGCAATCTCCGCTAATGCCATCCTGCTCGTGCGCAATCTTGTCCAGACTGAACGAACAGCGACCATCGTGTTGTGGTTCTCGGCGACGGCGAGTGTCATGGCGCTGCTTACGCTGCCCTTCGGCTGGCAGGCGCTGACGCCGCTGCAGGCCGGTCTGCTGGTCGCAGCAGGGTTCTGTGGCGGGCTGGCGCAGATTTTGATGACGGCGGCGTACCGCCATGCCGAAGCTTCGGTGGTGGCGCCGTTCGAATACACCTCGATGATCCTCGGCGTGGTCGTCGGCTATTTCGCCTTTGGCGATATCGCCACCATCAACACGCTCGTCGGCGGTGTGATCGTCGTTGCCGCCGGCATGTTCATCATCTGGCGCGAGCGCCAACTCGGCTTGGAACGCACCCGAACGCGCAAGGCAGCGCCACCACAGGGGTGAGGAGGTCCGCGGGGTTGGCTCGGTTAGCTTCCGCACGTTCCTTCGCCAGCCGCACCAGCACCGCTCGCGTCTGCTCGTCGGCCGGGAAGAAAGACTCGATCGCCAGTTCCGACAGCGTCACGTCAAGCGGCGTGCCGAAGACGGTGATGGTGCTGATGAAGGACAGCACCTGGTCGCCATGCGCCAGCCGCAGCGGATGGACGATGCCGTTGGGCTCGACCGGCACCGGCCGCGCACCCTTGAGCCCGGACGGATAGGTTCGCAATTCGCGCTCCAGCTCGACCAGGACGGGATCGCCGGCGGCATCGTTCTGGTGTTTCAGCCGCTCCAGCAGATGCGCCCGCCATTCCGCGAGATTGACGATGCGCGGTGCGATGCCGTTCGGGTGCAGGCTGAGGCGCAGCACATTGACCGGCGGCTGGAGCAGCGACGGCTCGGCAACATCGGCCAGAAACGGGCCGATGGCGGCATTGGCGGAAATCAGGTTCCAGTACCGGTCGACGGCGAGGGCGGGGAACGGCTCATGCCCTTTGAGCACGCTCTCGACCGCGGCAAGCGCCGGCGCCAGCGTCGTATCTGTGAGTGGCCGCTCGCTGAAGCTCGGGGCAAAGCCGGCAGCCAGCAACAGCTGATTACGCTGCCGCAGCGGAATCTCAAGCTGCTCGGCCAGATGCAGCACCATCTCGCGCGAGGGCGCGGCGCGGCCGCTTTCGACGAAGGAGAGATGACGCTGGGAAATCTCAGCCTCCATTGCGAGATCAAGCTGGCTCATGCGCCGGCGCGTGCGCCATTCGCGGATCAGGCTGCCGGCGGAGGTTTGGGCTGTTGTCATGGGGGATGAGTAGGCCGGGGAGAGGCGTATTTCAATTACCTGGGAGGTCATTGGCGCGGTTCTCCCTTCTCCCCCTGTGGGAGAAGGTGGCCGAGCGAAGCTCGGTCGGATGAGGGGTGTTCCAGGGAACGCCAACGTCTCACTCCGCTGGAACACCCCTCATCCGTCTCGGCGCTGCGCGCCGATCCACCTTCCCCCACAAGGGTGGAAGGAAGAGGCGCGCTTCACCCCATCTCCCGCAACTTCGCCTTCACCTCGAGAAAATCCCGCCAGGCCAGCTTCTTGTGCGCAGGGGTCCGCAAGAGATAGGCCGGGTGCAACGTCGGCATGGCCGGAATGGCAGTGCCCGACACCGTCGTGTGCACCTGCCAATTGCCGCGCAGGCGCAGGATGCCCTCGGTAGTGTTGAGCAGGGTTTTGGCCGAAGGGCCGCCGAGATTGACCAGCACCTTCGGCTTGACCAGCTCTATCTGCCGCTCGATGAAGGGACGGCAGATTTCGGTCTCGTGCGGCGTCGGCGTGCGGTTGCCGGGTGGCCGCCAGGGAATGACGTTGGCGATATAGACCGAAGTCCGGTCAAGCCCGATCGCCGCCAGCATGCGGTCGAGCAGCCGGCCCGAGCGGCCGACGAAGGGCAGGCCCTCAATATCCTCGTCGCGGCCGGGCGCCTCGCCGACCAACATCACCGAACCTTCCGGATTGCCGTCGGCAAAGACCAGGTTCTTGGCGGTGAATTTGAGGTTGCAGCCATCGAACGACGCCATGTGCTGGCGCAGTTCGTCGAGCGTCGAGGCACTTGCCGCCATTTGCCGGGCCAGGGCCGCCTGTGCCTCGTCGGGCACCGTCGCCATGGCCGGAACGGAACGCGCCGGCGCGTCCGGCACCCGGCTTGCGTCCAGCCCGGGGCTGGCGGCGGCTTGTTCCGGAAACTTGTTTTCGCGAGGCGGCGCGGCAGGCGCCGTTGTGCGCTCGGGGCGCTTCGGTGCTGCCCCGGCAAACCGGTTCACCGGCCCGTCCTCCAACGCTTCGTCGACACCGGCAGAGGCGTAGAAGGCGAGCAACTCGGCCAGGTCGGATCGGTTGTTGGGGGAGGCGGCAGTCATACCGGGCACATTCGTCCGCCGAGAGACGATTTGCAAGGTTGGGCGGTTAGTAATCTCCCCCTCAAGGAGGGAGATTACGCGCTCGTCGGCTTTCGCCAATCACGAAGGGCATTTCGTGGCGATTTTCACGGCGCCTGCCGCTTACCCCGTCGGTATCCGCGGATCCTGCACCAGATAGAACGTCCAGCGCGGCGTGTAGTCGGTGATCAGAAACTCGAAGCGTCCCCTCTTCAGCGGGTCGATCTGTCCACTCTTGAACAAGAGCCGGTCATAGGGTTCGAAATCGCGGTCGAAATCGGCGTACGCGCTCGACAGGATGTTGTCGGGCGTCTTGTTGCGCTGGTCGAAGGACAGGCCGTCGCCGAACACGCTCGGCTGGTTGAGTATCTCCTGCAGCTCGAACTGGAATTCGACCCAGGCCTGGCCGCTGTTGTTGAGCACCTCGATACGAATGTACAGGATGCCGTTGGCGAATTCGCCGTTGGTGCTGAACGGCTGGATCGGTTTGGTGGTGCGGATGGTGAGCGTCACCGGCGTCGACGAATTCAGCTCCTCGGAGATGACCAACGGATCTTCCTTGGTGCCGGTGCCCGAGGCGCCGGTGATGTGGAAACCGCCAAGCTCGTCGGAAAAGGAATAGGCGCCGGTCGCCCACACCTTCACCGGCTCGGCCTGAGCGCGAACCGGCGTAAGCATTGAAAGGGCGAGAAGGATCGCTCGGCAGGTCCGGCCGGGCGGAAGGGGGAAGCGCGTCAATGAATAGCCGGACGGCGTGCGCATGGAAATAAGTATGGCCGATAAGAGAGCCGTCGAACAATTAAAATATGGGACGCTGAGCGCGGCCGCGCGCAAAACGCTTGCGGCAGAGTTGTTATCCGCGACTTTTTGTCGAAATCGGCATTGTCACGTCAGCGCCGGTTTCCTGTCGCGGATTGATGCGCTATGCAGCGCAGGAGCCAGCAAAATGCCGGAAACGGTTGGCCAGAGCGGAGGGGTTGATGAGCGAGATCGAACGCGAGAGCATGGAATTCGACGTGGTCATCGTCGGGGCCGGCCCGGCGGGCCTTGCCGCAGCGATCCGTCTCAAGCAGGTCAATCCCGAGCTTTCCGTCGTGGTGTTGGAAAAGGGCGGCGAGGTTGGTGCCCACATTCTGTCAGGCGCCGTCGTCGATCCCATAGGCATCGACCGCCTGTTGCCGGGCTGGCGCGAGGAAGATGGCCACCCCTTCAAGACGCCGGTTACGGCCGACGATTTCCTGGTGCTCGGCCCCGCCGGCTCGTTCCGTCTGCCCAATATCCTGATGCCGCCGCTGATGAACAATCACGGCAACTACATCGTCTCGCTCGGCAATGTCTGCCGCTGGCTGGCAAACAAGGCTGAAGCGCTAGGCGTCGAAATCTATCCGGGCTTTGCTGCCGCCAGCCTCGTCTACAACGATGCCGGCGCGGTCACGGGCGTCGTCACCGGCGACATGGGCGTCGAAAAAGACGGCACACATGGCCCGGGCTTTGCGCCGGGCATGGCGCTGATGGGCAAATACGTGCTGATCGGCGAGGGCGCGCGCGGTTCGCTGTCCAAGCAGCTGATCGCAAAATACAAACTGTCCGACGGCCGTGAGCCCGGCAAGTACGGCATCGGCCTCAAGGAGCTGTGGCAGGTCAAGCCCGAGAACCACCGGCCGGGCCTGGTGCAGCACTCCTTCGGCTGGCCGCTCGACCTGAAGACAGGCGGCGGCTCCTTCCTCTACCACCTCGAGGATAACCAGGTCGCGGTCGGCTTCGTCCTGCATCTCAACTACAAGAACCCCTGGCTGTCGCCCTTCGAGGAATTCCAACGGTTCAAGACGCATCCGGCGATATCGCGCACCTTCGAGGGCGCCAAGCGCATCGGCTATGGCGCGCGCGCCATTACCGAAGGCGGCTGGCAGTCGGTGCCGAAACTCTCCTTCCCCGGCGGCGCGCTGATGGGGTGTGCGGCGGGCTTCGTCAACGTGCCGCGCATCAAGGGTTCGCACAATGCGGTGCTGTCCGGCATGTTGGCGGCCGAGCATGTCGCGCAAGCGATCGGCTCCGGCCGCGCCAATGACGAGCTGTCGTCTTATGAGGACGCCTGGCGCGCGACCGATATCGGCAAGGATTTGAAGAAGGTCCGCAACGTCAAGCCGCTCTGGTCGCGCTTCGGCACCATTATCGGCGTCGGCCTCGGTGGTCTCGACATGTGGCTGAACACGCTGTTCGGCTTCTCGCCCTTCGGCACGCTGAAACATGGCAAGGCCGATTATGCCACGCTTGAGCCCGCGGCCAAGCACAAGAAGATCGCCTATCCCAAAGCGGACGGCGTGCTGACCTTCGACCGCCTGTCCTCGGTGTTCCTGTCCAACACCAATCACGAGGAAAACGAGCCGGTGCATCTCATCGTCGGCGACATGGAGTTGCAGAAGCGTTCCGAGCATGATGTCTTTGCCGGGCCTTCGACCCGCTATTGCCCGGCCGGTGTTTACGAATGGGTCGACAAGGACGGCAACGCCGCCGCCGATCCGTCTGCCAAAGATGTGCGCTTCGTCATCAACGCGCAGAACTGCGTGCACTGCAAGACCTGCGACATCAAGGATCCCAACCAGAACATCAACTGGGTGCCGCCACAAGGCGGCGAAGGCCCGGTCTATCAGGGCATGTGAGCCTCACCGACCGGGGCCGTCTCAACCAGCAAAAATGGCGGCGATGGCCGGGTTTACCAAGGCATGTAAGGCGCTCGGCGCCAAAGATTGTTGAAACCGTCGTCTGCTTGTGGTCTCATTGCCGCGTCCATGGGGAAAATGGCATGCGCGTGTTGGTCTTGTTTTGCGTCGCCGTCATAAGCGCGGCCTGCGGCGTCGTCGGGACGGCGTCGGCGGGGGTGAAAACCGTCGTCAAGACGCGAACCTATGACATCACCGGCACGACAGGTGCCGGTCTGGTTATCGCCATGAACCGCAGGGGCCCCAAGCACGGTTTCATGACCCACGCCATCGCGCAGACAAGCTACACCGCCGACTGGAGCCTGGACGTGGGTCAGGTCAACGGCGTCTGCCGCCTGCGCCAGGCCAATGGAACGCTCAACATCGCCTACACCTACCCGCGCGTCGCCTCGGCCGTCACGCCGGCGCTGCGCAAACGCTGGAACCGGTTTTTCACAGGCGTTCTCGCTCATGAAGGAACCCATGGCCGTATCGCCGGGCAGATGATGCAGGCTGCCGAGCGGTCGGTTCGCGGCCTGAAATTTGCCAACGATCCGCAATGCAACAAAACGCGCGTCGAAGCCACGCGGCGCTTGCAAGCCACTTCCAAGCTCTATGAGGCAAAACAGATCGCGTTCGACGCGCGCGAGCACAGTGAAGGCGGCCATGTCGAGCGCATCATCGAGGCCTTGGTAGGCTTGTGAAACCGTAAGCCCCGTGGCGTACGATCTAGCCGCCCATGCTGGGCTGGATCAGCGACACAGTCGCGGTAGAATCCTCGTCGACCGGCTTGGTCTCGTCGCGCATCAATGAAAATTCCACCATCACCGGCAGATGGTCGGAGCCGGTCTCTTCCATCTGCGTCGACGACAGGATGGTCACCCCGCCCTTCGAAAACACCTGGTCGATCGGCAGGCCCGCATAGCGCCGCAGGAAATCGGGCAGGGTCCGGTGGATCCAGGTCGGTCCGGCCGACGGCATCACGGTCAGTCCGCCGAGCGAGGCAACGCGCCGTACCGCGGCGCTCCACGGCACGGCGTTGCAGTCGCCGGCCATGATCGCCGTCTCGCCGAGCGAGGTGAGCGTCTCGGTCAACTCTCCGATCTGCCAGTATTGTTCCTTCGGCCACGGCCAGCTCAAATGGATCGCCGCGACATCGACCGGAGTGCCGCCGAAATCGACGGTGGCGGCCGCCATCGCGCCGCGCGGTTCGCAATGCGGCTCGGTGCCGGCCGCAAAAGGTCGCCGGGACAAAAGCGCCACGCCCCACACGCCGTCGGGATGGGCGCACAGGATGCGATAGGGATAGGCGTTCTGGATATAGCCGAGTTCGGTCGCCCACATGGCCGATACTTCGTCGAGCGTGATCACGTCTGGGTTGGTCCTGGCGATCAGCGAAAGAACCTTCTTGGGTGTCGGATTGTTGAAACGCAGGTTCATCTGCAGCAGCCGGTAGACCGGTTCGTTGCCGGGCGCGGCGTCATTGGCGGCCTGCACCGGCCACAGGCGCGGCAAGGTGCTCAACGTGCTGGCGAAGGCGGCCACGGCCAGCAGCAGGCCCACGCCCGCCTGCAGGCGAAACGAGGTGGCGAGCAGCGGCAGCGCAATCAGCCCCATCAGCACGGCAAAATGGATGCGGAAATGGGCAAAGGAATCGAAGGCCGGATGCAGTGCGCCAAAGAACCCGGCTACAAGCGCGGCCGAGAGGCCGAGCATTGCCAGGAACGCCATTGAAGCCATCATCTTTCGCACGCGTGCCATCAGACCGGGTTTTGCCCATAGACCGGGTAATACATTGCCGAGGTATCAGGCCTTTATCGGCTGAAATGCGGCCCAATCAAGATGACGAAACGCCTCGCGGCAAACATTTACGGCAAGCCGGTCTACTGAAAGGCCGTCTCCGAAAAGCTTCTCAGCTTGCGCGAATGCAACCGTTCCATCGGCATTTCCGCCAGCTTCTCCATCGCCTTGATGCCGATGGTCAGATGCTGCGCCACTTGCCGCTTGTAGAATTCGGTCGCCATGCCGGGCAGCTTCAACTCGCCATGCAGCGGCTTGTCGGAGACGCAAAGCAGCGTGCCGTAGGGCACGCGGAAGCGGAAGCCATTGGCGGCGATCGTGGCCGATTCCATATCGAGCGCGATGGCGCGCGACTGCGACAGCCGCTGCACCGGTCCGCGCTGGTCGCGCAGTTCCCAGTTGCGGTTGTCGATGGTGGCGACGGTGCCGGTGCGCATGATGCGCTTGAGATCGTAGCCGGAAAGTCCGGTGACTTCGGCGACCGCCTCCTGCAGCGCCACCTGGATCTCGGCCAGCGGCGGTATCGGCACCCACACCGGCAGGTCATCGTCCAGCACATGGTCTTCCCGGACATAGGCATGCGCCAGCACATAGTCGCCCAGCGCCTGAGTGTTGCGCAGGCCGGCGCAATGGCCGAGCATCAGCCATGCATGTGGCCGCAGCACCGCGACATGGTCGGTGATCGTCTTGGCGTTGGACGGGCCGACGCCGATGTTGACCATGGTGATGCCGCCATGGTTCGGCTTCTTCAGATGATAGGCTGGCATCTGAGGCAGGCGCGGCGCCGCCACGCCTTCGCTGTGTGCGTTTTGCCCTGCCTTGGTGATGACATTGCCCGGTTCGACGAATTCGGTATAGCCGTGGCCGCCTTCAGCCATCTGGGCCCGCGCGCGGGCGACGAACTCGTCGATGTAGAACTGGTAGTTGGTGAACAGCACGAAGTTCTGGAAATGCTGCGGGCTGGTCGCCGTGTAGTGCGTCATGCGGTGCAGCGAATAGTCGATGCGCTGCGCCGTGAACGGCGCCAGCGGCCTTGGTTCGCCGAACGCGACCTCGAAGGTGCCGTTGGCGATCTGGTCGTCGGTGCCGTCGAGATCCGGCACGTCGAACAGGTCGCGGATCGGCCGTTTGATGCGGTCGGCGGCGGCGCCATCGACATGGGTTCCTTCAAGGAACGCGAAATGCAGCGGGATCGGCGTGGTCGATTCCGAAACCGTTACCGGCACGCCGTGATTGCGCATGATCAGGCGAAGCTGCTCTACGAGATAGCGTTCGAACAGCACCGGCTGGGTGATGGTGGTCGAGAAATGCCCGGGGGTCGGCATGTGGCCGTAGGCCTGGCGCGAGTCGATCTGGGTGAACGAATTGGTGGTGACGCCGATCTCCGGGTAGAAGGCGCGGTAGCGCTTGCTTTCGTCGCCGCCGGCGGCAAGCGTGGCAAAGGAGTCGCGCAGAAACTTGGTGTTGCGGTCGTAGAGCACCTGCAAGGCGGCCACGGCCTTTTTGGCGTCGTCAAAGCTCTGCTTGCCGAAAGGCTCCGGCATGACGACCGATTCGATAGCTTGTGGGTAGATTCGCTTTTCCATGGCTCAATATAGAGACTTGAGGCCGCACTTGGGAGGGGAGGGTGGCCGCCAAGTGGTCGATTTATTCGTCCACGCCCAAGGTGTGCTGAGATTCAGGTAAGGCTGAGCCGGAGTCGAGGACGGGCGCGAAGCGACCAAACTGGTTGGCTTCGAGAACCGGAGCGGAGCGTACTCGAAGCATGTGAGCACCAAGGCCGCCACTTGCAGGCCGGCACCACCTTAATACCGGCACTAGCCGCGCTGCAGACTGACCAGCAAGACAAAGCCGACGCCATGCTTCTTCGTCGCCGGCGCGTCGATCGTCGTGTCGGCATTGGCCCGCATCATCGGCATGGCCAGGACCGGCGCCGACAGCACGACCAGAACGAGCGCCGCCCGCGGCAGGAGCCGAAGGGTCTGGAGGGCGTTGATGGCGATGCGGTTCATGGCTTTTGCTTTTCTGTTTGGATCTATGTCTTTGTCGTCTCAGGGGCGAAAATGGTTCATGCAATCGAATTGGCAGGAACTGGCTGCATCCCAGGAACGGGCCGGGCGGCCGGCTTCGGCCACGAGGATGGCGAAGAGCATCCCGAACAGGCTCATCAACAGGCAGACGATGGTGAAGCGGCGAGCGAGCATTTGCGTAGTGTCTCCTTGAACACGCCATCAAAATGCCCTGATGCGACTGAACCGGCGCTGATGCCGACGTTCATCTGCGGTTCAAAGTGATTGACGAGGTCTTAGAGAGAGCGTCGGTTCGGGTTTGCGCCGCCGCAAACGGCACGGTCGTCGCTATGGCGCGGACCGTCCTGCAAAAGAAAACGGGGCCTGTGAAGGCCCCGTTGGTCAACTCAAAGCAGCAAGATCAGAGCTTGTGCCAGGTCTGGCTCTTGCAGATCAGCCCGCCGAGCACGCAGCCGCTCATTTTGAGCGAGGTGCCCGACAGTGTTGCCTTGCCCGAATAGGTCTTGTCGTTTGCCGGATCGGTGATGTTGCCGGCATATTTGTTGGCCCCGGCCGCCTTGAGCGAACCGATGGTCTTCCCGGCATATTTGCCGGTCTTCAGGGTGATGGAGAATGAACCGCTGCCGCCGATAACTGCTGTGTCGCCGGCTTGTGTCTTCCAATTGCCTTCGATCGGATCGGCCCAAGCCGCACCAGCCATCATCACGGCGGCCGCCAGGGCCAAGCTCACTTTGCGAAACATATCTGTCCTCCCTGGTTTAGATGGGGCAGCCGCCTCTCTGCCCCTTACGCAAACGTAAGCTAATCCAGCTCCTGGCAAAACAAAAGCGTACCGCGACGGAAGGTTTCGCAATTTTCATGCAGGGTCGGGAGAGTGCAGCCCGTGGAAATGAAACGATCGAGGCGTTGGCTTTGGTTCGCGTGGTTAGCAGAGTGTTGATCGGCGCCTTGCAAATTTTCGTCAAATCGGTCGAGAAACGGCGGGATTGCTGACTTTGTATCCTTAACGAATTTCCGCGTTTACCTCTTGTTTTAGCTTTGTTTTCTCCAAATTAAGCACGCCATTTAACGACGGATTCAAGGCTCGGCCTCATTCTCGGAAGCATCGAAAGAGCGGCTCCCCAGGGAACACCGGGGGACAGAAGAGGCCCGCTCTCGGGAGCCAGACAGGGGACTAAAATGGCACGTTTTGAAATGCTTGAAGCCGGCTTCGGCGCCATGGGGGCAACTGCCCAGGCCGACATTCTTTTCGAACTGGGCATGATGTATGCGACCGGCCGCGATTGCGAGACCGATGTCGTTGCCGCCCACAAATGGTTCAACATCGCCGCCATCAAGGGCTCGGTCCGCGCCGCGGAACTGCGCTCGGAACTGTCGGCCGCAATGTCCAAGGTCGAGATCGCCAAGGCGCTGCGCGAAGCCCGCGAATGGATGACGATGCACTGAGATCGCGAGCAGATTATCGCAGGCAGATTATCGAAAACAGGGAAGCCCCGGGATCAAGACCGCAAAGACGGTCGGAACCGGTGAAACGACAAGGCCGCGACAAGACGGCCGACCATGAAAGAACAAGAACGCGGCAGGCCGGCACGGTCCAGTCGTGCACAATGGGGACGGCGGGCAGGTTTTCGTGGCGCGGGGGCGCATGGGGACTGCTACGAGCAAAAAGCCACGACCGGCCGGAACAGGCTGGCGTGGCTTTTTGCGTTGATGAGGCCCAATCGAGCGGCGCCGATGCGCCTAGACAGGCCCAATGAAGGATGAAATTGTCCCGCCTTCGGAAAGAAGCGCGGCCAGAGCGGCTGCGCGAGTGTGGAGGAGTTCTATCACCATGAAAAAAATGGGTATTTTGAGCGCGGCCGTATTTGGCCTGATGATGAGCGCGCCGGTTGCCTTTGCCGATGACATCACCATTTCGGTGGTCGGCCCGATGACCGGACAGCTCGCCACGATCGGCGACCAGTTCAAGCAGGGCGCAACGGCAGCCGCCGACGCGATCAACGCCGCCGGCGGTGTCAACGGCTCGATGATCAAGCTCGACATCGAGGACGACCAGTGCGATCCCAAGCAGGCGGTTTCGGTGGCCAACCGGATCGTTGCCAACAGCGTCAAGTTTATTGACGGCCATGCCTGTTCAGGTTCGAGCATCCCGGCTTCCGCCGTCTACGCCGAGGCCGGCGCGCTGATGATGAGCCCGGCCTCTTCAAATCCCGAGCTGACCGATGCCGCCGGCAAGGCCGGCTGGCCGACGATCATGCGTCTCTATACGCGTGACGACGCGCAGGGCGCCTTCATTGGCCCGTGGATCGCCAAGAAATATGCCGGCAAGAATGTCGTTATCCTGCATGACAAGAGCGCCTACGGTCAGGGCGTTGCCGATGCCGTGAAGGCGACGATGAATGCCGGTGGCCTCAAGGAGATCGACTATGAAGGCATCAATGCCGGCGAGAAGGATTATTCGGCTCTCGTCACCAAGCTGAAGGACCTCAAGGCCGACGTTGTCTATTTCGGCGGCTATCACCCGGAAGCCGGGCTTATCCTGCGTCAGTCGGCCGAGCAGAGCGTCAAGTTCCAGCTGATCATGCCGGACTCGATCGCCTCGCCGGAATTCTGGCAGGTCGCCGGCCCCGCCGGTGAAGGCACCCTGTTCGTCTTCCCGTCGGACCCGCAGGCCAAGCCGGAAGCCAAGGAGGCCATCGCCAAGATCAAGGCGGGCGGCTTCGTGCCGGAAGGCTTTACGCTGTTCTCCTACGCCGTCGTTCAGGCGTTTGCAGAGGGCGTCAAGCGCGCCGGAACGGACGATCCGGTCAAGGTAGCCGAAGCGCTGAAGAACGGCACGCCGTTCAGCACCGTGGTCGGCGACGTGACCTTCGACGAGAAGGGCGATCTGAAGAACGCCAGCTACGACATCAACCAGTGGCACGACGGCAAATACGCACCGATCGCGCAGTAAGCGGCCGCGTACTCATGGAAATGGCCGGGCTTGTCCCGGCCATTTTTGTTCAAGCCTCCAGCCGGCTTGCAGCCTCTTCAACGAAGCGCACCAGCACCGTTCCGTCGGTGACCTGCGCGCCCTCTGTGGCGATTTCCGCGATCACGCCGTCATGGCTGGCCGCGATCGTGTGCTCCATCTTCATCGCTTCCAGGATCAACAGCGGCTGGCCCTTGATCACCCTTTCGCCCTTTGCCGCGCGCACCAGCTTGACCAGGCCCGGCATCGGCGCGCGCAGGCTGCCGGAAGCGGCGGCAGTCTCGTCGGTGCGCGCCAGCGGATCCGGGACGAGGAAACTGTAGCCGACCGCACCTTCGAACACGGTGACGTGGCCTGGCCAGCGGGCAAGGCGAGGGGCGGCGCGAAGATCATGCGAATTGACGCTGTCATAGGGCGCGTCCAGCGCCACCTCGAAGCGCCCGTCCGGCCGCACTGAAACACGCGCCAGTATATCGTCCTCGCCATGGCGCAGGCGCGTGCGGCGCGCAACTGCGTGGAAATGCGCATAGCCGGCAAGCGACGACCACGGATCGTTCGACGGCGGCAAAGCACCGGCGCCCGCCGCGGCAAGGGCCGCCGCGGCAACGATCTCGCTGCGCGGCAGGGCGACCGCGGTCAGCGCTTCCTGATGCCTGCCGATCAGGCCGGTATCGACATCACCGGCCGAAAAATCGGCGTCCGCGGCAAGTGCCGCGAGAAACGCGGTGTTGACGGTCGAGCCGGCAATCTCGGTCTGCGACAACGCAGTGCCGAGCGCGTCGAGCGCCGCCTGCCTGTCCTTGGCGTGGACGACCAGCTTGGCGATCATCGGATCGTAGAAGGGCGAGATCGCATCGCCGGCCCGCACGCCGGTCTCGATGCGCATGCTGGCGCCTTCGGGCGCGTTGTCGGGAAACGCCAGGTGATGCAGCGTGCCGGTCGCCGGCAGAAACCCTTTCGCCGCGTCCTCGGCATAGATGCGCGCCTCGAAGGCGTGGCCGGAAAGCGTGATTTCGCTCTGCGTCTTCGGCAGCTTCTCGCCGGCGGCTACCCGCAACTGCCACTCGACCAGGTCGGTGCCGGTGACCATTTCGGAGACGGGATGCTCGACCTGCAGGCGGGTGTTCATTTCCATGAACCAGAAGCGGTCGGCCTTCAGCCCTTGCGAGGCATCGACGATGAATTCGATGGTGCCGGCGCCGGAATAGCTGATCGCCTTGGCGGCCTTGACCGCCGCTTTCGTCATCGCCTCGCGCAGCGCCGGCGTCATGCCGGGCGCCGGCGCTTCCTCGATCACCTTCTGGTGGCGGCGCTGCGCGGAGCAGTCGCGCTCGTAGAGATGCACGGCATTGCCAAAATTGTCGCCGAATACCTGGACCTCGATGTGGCGCGGCTTGTCGACATATTTTTCGACCAGCACGCGATCGTCGCCGAACGCGGCCTTGGCCTCGCGCCGTGCGCCCGACAGCGCCTCGGAGAAATCGTCGGGATGTTCGACCCGGCGCATGCCCTTGCCGCCACCGCCGGCGCGCGCCTTGATCAGAACGGGATAGCCGATCTCACGCGCCTTGGACGCCAGCAGCACGATCTCCTGCGCCTCGCCATGATAGCCCGGCACCACCGGCACGCCGGCTTTCTCCATCAGCCGCTTGGCCGCGTCCTTCAGGCCCATGGCGCGGATCGAGGCGGCCGACGGCCCAATGAAGGTGAGCCCTGCCGCTGTCACCTGGTCGACGAAATCAGGGTTTTCCGAGAGGAAGCCATAGCCGGGGTGAATTGCTTCGGCGCCGGTCGCTAGCGCCGCCGCAACAATCTTGTCGCCGCGAAGATAGCTTTCGCCGACCGGCGAGGCGCCGATATGCACCGCCTCGTCGGCCATTTCGACATGCAGAGCCTTGGCGTCCGCGTCGGAATAGACAGCAACCGTGCGCACCCCCATCTTTCTGGCCGTGCGTATCACCCGGCAGGCGATCTCGCCGCGATTGGCGATCAGGATCTTGGCGAACATGGAGCCTCCAGAGTTTGTCTCGGGCGGCGCCGGTCTGGCAGGAATGAGCCTATTTCGAAGCCGCGATTTTGCAGCCGCCGCTCGCGGTCTGAACCTTCCACTTTTTCAGGCCAACCTGACAGCTTCGCAACGCCAACTCTTCCGCGGCCTTCTGAGATGGCGCGTTCAGCCGCGCACCGCAGATGATGTAAAGATCGTCGACGCGCGAGTAGAATGTGGTCGCGTAGGCCGAGTGGCCACTCGCCGCGACATAGGCGTTGTACGACTTCGTGCAGGGCTCCTTTGGATTCAGTGACAACGGAGGCCAGAATCGGGTGTCTCCCTTGCTGCCCGCCAGCGATCCAGCCGCCCCGATACCGGATGCCGTAAATACGAGCAGGCCGGCAAGCACCGATACAGTAATTCGTTTGATGCGTGTCGATTTCATATTGCTCCGCCCATTTGAAAAATGCCCAAGCCGATGCTTGTCGGCCTACTTCGATGCCGCAACTTCGCAGCCCGCACCTGTAATGACCTTGTAATGGCTGCGGGCGGACTCGCAGGATTTCATCGCCCGTTCTTCGGCAGCCTTCTGTGACGGTGCATTCAAGCCCGAGCCGCAGATGATGTACAACGAACGGATCCGGGCATAGGGCGTGGTCGCATAGGCCGAATGGCCGCCGGCGGCCACATAGGCGTTGTAAGCCATGGTGCACTGGTCTTTCGGGCTTTTCGGCAAATACGGATAGAAATGAATGTCGCCTTTGCTTCCCGCCAGCGATGCCGCGGCGCCAACGCCGGGTACCGCAAATATAAGCAAGACTGCAAGTACCGACGCAGTCGTTTTTCCCGAATATTTCGGCCTCATCTTTACCCCATCCCCGTTGCCCAATGCGGGATGAACAATAGCGTCTATTCTCCAGTACCGCCAGCCTGCTCACCGAAAATTGCTTTTGCGTAGGTGGATGAACCATCTTATCCATGCAGACTAGCATCCTCCAATGGCAGCAACGGCTTGTCGGTATAGTTGAGCTGTTGGCTCGTCGAAGCAGCAGAAAATAACTGTTTCGGGCGTTGAGTTCTGTCCGACGAAGGTACCTGCGATGCCAACGGCAATCTGCGTCGCCTCATTTTTCGGATAACGGTAGATGCCGGTGGAGATCGCCGGAAATGCCACAGTCCGGCAATCCCTGGCGGCGGCGATTTCGAGCGACCTGATATAGCAGGAGGCGAGCAGCCCGGCTTCGCCTTTTCCGCCGCCTTGCCAGACAGGTCCGACCGTGTGGATGATGTAACGTGCCGGCAGGTGATAGCCCTTGGTAAGCTTTGCTTCGCCGACCTTGCAGCCGTTCAGCATCCGGCATTCGAATTCGAGCTCCGGGCCTGCGGCGCGGTGAATGGCGCCGTCGACGCCGCCGCCGCCCAGCAGCGAGGAATTGGCGGCGTTGACGATGGCATCGACCGCAAGCCTGGTGATGTCGCCGGTGTGGACATGTATCCGTTCGCCGAACTTGCTCATCCTACATCCTGAACACGCCGAACTTCGTTTCTTCGATGTCGGCGTTGAGCGCGGCCGAAAGGCTGAGCGCGAGCACTTCGCGCGTTTTCGCCGGATCGATGATGCCGTCGTCCCACAGCCGCGCCGAGGAGTAGAGCGGGTGGCCCTCATGCTCGTATTTCATCAGGATCGGCTTCTTGAATTTCGCTTCCTCGTCCGCGCTCCACTCACCGCCCTTGCGCTCGATGCCCTCGCGCTTGACCACCGCCAGCACGGTCGCCGCCTGTTCGCCGCCCATCACCGAAATGCGCGCGTTCGGCCACATCCACAGGAAGCGCGGCGAGTAGGCGCGGCCGCACATGCCGTAATTGCCGGCGCCGAACGACCCGCCGATGATCATCGTCACCTTCGGCACCTTGGCGGTGGCGACCGCCATCACCAGCTTGGCGCCGTCCTTGGCGATGCCGCCGGCCTCGTATTTTCGCCCGACCATGAAGCCGGTGATGTTCTGCAGGAAGATCAGCGGGATCTTGCGCTGGCAGCACAGTTCGATGAAATGCGCGCCCTTCACAGCACTTTCGGAAAACAGCACGCCATTGTTGGCGATGATGCCGACCGGCATGCCCTGAAGATGGGCAAAGCCGGTGACCAGCGTGGTGCCGTAATTCTGCTTGAACTCGTCGAACTCGGAGCCGTCGACGACGCGCGCGATCACCTCGCGCACATCATAGGGCTGGCGCAGATCCGTCGGCACGATGCCGTAGAGTTCCTGCGCGTCATGAAGCGGCGGCATGGGTTTCTGTAAGGTCAGGCTTACAGTCTTGCGCCGGTTGAGATTTTTGACGATGCGCCGGCAGATGGCCAGGGCATGTTCGTCGTCCAGCGCATAGTGGTCGGCGACACCGGACAGCCTGGTGTGCACGTCGGCGCCGCCAAGCTCCTCGGCGCTGACATCCTCGCCCGTAGCCGCCTTCACCAGAGGCGGGCCGCCGAGAAAAATGGTCGCCTGGTTGCGCACCATGATCGTCTCGTCCGACATTGCCGGCACATAGGCGCCGCCCGCAGTACATGAGCCCATAACGCAGGCGATCTGCGGAATGCCGGCCGCCGACATGTTGGCCTGGTTGTAGAAGATGCGGCCGAAATGCTCGCGATCGGGAAACACCTCGTCCTGATTAGGCAGGTTGGCGCCGCCGCTGTCGACCAGATAGACGCAAGGCAGATTGTTTTGCAGCGCGATCTCCTGTGCGCGCAAATGCTTCTTCACCGTGAGCGGATAATAGGTGCCGCCCTTCACCGTGGCGTCGTTGACCACGACCATCACCTCGGTGCCTTCGACACGGCCGACGCCGGCGATGAGGCCGGCCGAGGAAATCTCCTCGCCATACATGGACCATGCCGCGAACTGGCCGATCTCGAGGAAGGGCGAGCCGGTGTCGAGCAACTGCGCCAGCCGCTCGCGCGGCAACAGCTTGCCGCGCGAAACATGACGCTCGCGCGCCTCCTCCGAGCCACCGCGCTCGACGGTTGCCGCCTTGTCCGCAATGTCGGCAACCAGTGCCCGCATGCGCTCGGCATTGGCGCGGAAGGTCTCGGAGGAGGGCGAGATCTGGGTCTGGAGTACGGCCATTTCGAGCTCTACATCTGGGCTAGGAGTTTGCCGTTGCGGCGTTCGAAAATTTTATCGGATAGCAGATTGAAGTCATCCTCGAACGTGACGTCGATCATCTGTCTGGCCGCGCTTTGGGCCTGCGGATTGCTCGCATCGAAGATGAACAATTGATCCCGGCGCGGCAGCGCAAATAAAACATCGCCGGGAAACTGTGCTTTGATCGACAGCCAGAACTCGTCGAGCAGCACAAGGCTCGTGGAGAGCATCGTATTGCCGTCGACGTAATAGAGATAAAATGTGCCAATCTGGCCGTCGGAGACAATTTTCGGCAGCCATTTCTTCACATTGCCTAGTGCCACATCGCGCAAATCCGAAAGCGCCCGGCCGGGGAAGTCCTTTGGAGCAACAGGTGAGACTGAATTGGGAAGGTCGGCCATGTATACGACCGCAATTTCACCAACCAGCGGTTCGCACAATAAATCTAAACCCATCGATTTGAGGTGCTCGACATACTGCTGGGTCCGTATCACCGCGATCAGACTTTCTTCACTCGCCCTAGGTGTTTAGTCCCAAGGTTGGATGGGTTGGATCGAGCCTGAATCGTTCGGGCTCTTTTGTCCAGATTTTGCAGATGTATTCAAAGGGCGTGAGGCCCTTG
>NZ_JAMYMP010000053.1:0-23514 GCF_040318615.1 Mesorhizobium sp. M1078 | reverse complement strand
GGCAGCGAACTGCCATCGCAATCCTGGACGCCGGCTGCGGAACAGGCCTCGTCGGCGTGGAACTGGAACGCCACGGCTTCCGGTTGATCGACGGGTTCGACCTTCCGAGGAGATGGCCGTACAGGCCCGGCAAACCGGCGTCTACCGCCATGTCCAAGGCAATGTCGACCTTAACAGGCCGCTCTCCGACTATCCCAGCGCGAGCTATGACATCACGGTCTGCTGCGGCGTCTTCACGCTCGGGCACGTCCGACCGGATGGGCTGCGCGAACTGGCTCGCGTCACGCGCCCGAACGGATTCATCATCGCAAGCACCCGCAAGAGCTATGCGGAGACCACATCCTTTGAAGACGAGGTGCGGCGTCTGCAGGATGCGGGCGTCCTTGTGCTGGCACAGTGTCTAAAAGACAGCAGATACGTAGCCGAAGAGAACGCGCATTACTGGGTTTTCCAGGTGCCCGAGAAGGCCAGCGCACCAACGGAGGGGCGGCCATGACCACGCTACCGCAAATCGCGCTGGCGAAGCTGGCAGCCGGTGCAACGCGTGTTTGTACAAGGGGAGTGTATTGAAGCATGATGGCACGATCGAGCGCGGAACTCCAGGTGAGACGTGAGAGGGCGCTGCCGCGTGGCGTTGCATGTGCGTTTCCGGTATGTGCGGAACGCGCCCAAGGTGCGGAGATTTGGGACACGGAGGGCCGCCGATATATCGACTTCATCGGCGGCATGGGCGCGCTTGCGGTCGGACATTCGCATCCGCAGGTGGTTGATGCAGTCAGAACGCAGTTGCAGCGCTTCACCCATACCTTCTTCGGCAGCATTCCTTATGACGGCTACGTGCGGCTCGCCGAACGCCTCAACTCGGTGGCTCCGTTTTCTAGGCGGGCGAAAACCCTGCTTGTCACCACTGGCGCAGAAGCGGTGGAGAACGCGGTAAAGATCGCTCGTTTCCACTCGGGTCGAAGGGGTGTCGTCGTCTTCAACGGAGGCTTTCACGGACGCACGTTACTGACCCTTGCGATGACCTCACAGCTCGACCCATACAAACGCGGCTTCGGCCCCTTCCCCACAGATGTCTACCACGCGCCCTTTCCTTCGGCCTATCGAGGCCCGAGTGCAGAGGAGGCCCTTCAAGCGCTTCGAGACCTGTTCGAGACGCAGATCGAACCCGACCAAGTTGCAGCCATGGTGATCGAGCCGATCCAGGGTGAAGGTGGTTTCCTGCCGGCGCCGCCGGAGTTCATACGCGGTCTGCGCGCTTTGTGCGACGCGCACGGCATCGTCCTGATCGCGGATGAAGTCCAGTCCGGCTTTGCTCGCACCGGCCGGATTTTCGCCATCGAGCATTCAGGGGTGGAGCCGGATCTTGTAGCGCTGGGAAAGAGTTTCGGCGGCGGGCTCCCAATCGCCGCTGTTGTCGGCAAGGCGGTGATCATGGATGCTGTGCCGCTGGGTGGGCTCGGAGGCACCTACGCAGGAAATCCCCTTGCATGCGCAGCGGCACTTGCCGCCCTGAACGTGCTTGAGGAGGAGAACCTGCCTGCCCGCAGCATGGAAATCGGTGAGCGCCTCACAACCGGGTTCCGCTCCCTCAACCTGACGACCAATTACCCAATTATCGGCGAGGTGCGCGGTTTGGGCGCGATGATCGGCATTGAACTCGTTGACGATGCAGTGTCCCAGCGCCCGGCGACAGCGCTGACGGCGAGGCTCGTGGAGGACGCCGCGACACACGGTCTTCTGCTCGCCTCGGCCGGACGCGCGCATAACGTCATCCGCGTCCTTGCGCCGCTTACAGTATCGAACGAGATCATCGACGAAGCGTTGGCGATTTTCGACGAGTCGCTTGGGCGGGTGGCGTCCCTCACTCACTCTGGATCATCTGATGCCGACGAGATTGCGATGCGTGCTCGGAAAGCTGGGCGAAAATCGGATTGGCAAGAGCGACCAGCTTGAAACAGGCAAGAAGCTGCATAACGATCGCGGACACCTATTCTGGTTACGTGCCGGTGCTCGGATCGCGGCTCACTTATCGGGGTGAAGATGTTGTGGAGCACTATCGGTTGTCGAGGACCACCCAGGTTGGCCAGGGCGGCGAGTTCGTCCCTCGAGACCCGACCTATGTTAAGGGCCGTCATCTTAGGCTTCGCGGGCACGGGAAAGCCGGCCCACAAGTTCTGGTCAAGGCATGCGCTTCCTTAGGTGTGGTGACAACATCATCAGCGTACAACGCCCGCCCCAGCGCATTTGAAGAGTCTTCAGCATGCGACACAAACCTACTACAGAATTTCCTCCAAAGTGTAATTGTCCGCCGGCAAAGGGAGCTTCTCATGCATGTCCTAGAAACGCCGCGGCTGATCCTAAGGCCGCCGTCGCATAGCGACGAACTTCTTCTACATGGAGTTTATAGTGATCCTTTTGTGGTAAACGCCGTCGGAAATGGAGTCTACCCGACGATCCAGCAGTCGAAAGCTAGACTGCTTAGCTCTATCAATCATTGGCGGCGCAATCGTTTCGGCTTATGGATGGCATTCGTCAAATTGAAGGAAACCATAAAGTTCGCTGGCTTGTGTGGATTGGAGTGCTGCGGCACGAACGTACCGGATGATCCGAATCTCGTGGAATTCATATACTACCTCCACCTTGCAGCTGCCGGGCAGGGGATAGGTCCCGAGGCCGGCAGGGCAGTAGTCCAATTTGCCTTTGAGTACTTGGCGCTTGAGAAGGTAACCGCATTCATTCGCCCAATGAACAAGCGTTCCCTTCGTGCAGCTCCGAAAGTCGGATTTTTCTACCTCGGGAACCGCATTTACAATAATATGGAAATGCGATATTTCGAGGTCTGCCCGGCTACAGCTATAAAATCCAATGGTCTAATCGTTTCGCCGTACACTGAGCCAAAATTATCCCAAATTCGGCAATGAACTTGGCTGGGACAAGGTATCTCGACCAGGTGAGCAACGAGAGTAGCTACCTAATACTACTGCGGCACAATGCAGAGCGTTTTTAGCTTGGCGTCGCGCAGAAAGGCGGGTGGCGAGAGCGCACTGAGGCCGATCGCGACGGTGAGCTAAAAACGCTCTGCACTATGTCGACCAAGACATAGGCGCCACACCTGCCCCATGCACACGCTCCAGGCGACCCGCGATGTGCGCAAAGTGTCGCTTTGGCTCGGTCACGCCAGCCTGCAAAGCACGGAGACCTATTTGCGGGCCGATCCGACCGAGAAGCTCGAGGCACTTGCCGCGACGGCGCCGCCGTCGCTCAAGCCGGGTCGCTTCCGTGCTCCCGACAAGCTGTTAGCCATGCTGAAGTCCATCAGCCGATCGGCAAATCATGTCGAGTGATCGCCTCTCAAACACCGCAGTCGGCAAGGAATTGCCGCTGCGGACGCAATCTTGAGCGTCTAGGCTATTTCGCGAATAGGATCGGCTTTTACGAAGGCGGCGAACCGCGGCGGGCTGAATGGCGCTTTCGTCGTTACCCGTACGAGGCGATGGGTTTTCCGAACATTCCTGGCTCCGGCTTAACGCCGAGGCCTGGTTCTTGCGGCACGACAATGTGACCGTCGCGTATGATAATCGGATTGGCTTTGTCGTAGTGGCCGTCGATGTATTCTTGGGCGATCCAGGCGCCTTCGAAGCGCCGGGGCTCAACCGTAGCGCCCAGATGCACGCAGGCCGCGGCGATTATGTCCCCGCCCCAAGTGTCATCGCTGCTGTGAGGCAGCGAGCGGATTGCGCACATGTCCCTGACCGCAGCCATTTTGGACAGGCCACCCAGTCTCGTGACCTTTAGTCCAAACCCATCTGCGATGCCCATGGATATGGCCCGAAGGACGACGTTTTGATCTTCCGTGTTCTCATCGAGGTAGATAGGATGCCAGACTCGTCCCTTGAGGCTCGCTACCTCATCCAAGGTGTTGCAGGGCTGCTCGAGGACAATCGGAATAGCCTGGCAGGACCGGGAAAGTTGGATCGCGGCCGCAGCCGTCAACCCTCGGTTTGCATCAACGGCGATCCTTGCCTTCCCAGCAGTGACTTCCCAGACCTTATGAACCGTCTCGACGTCATTCTCGATATCCTGGCCACCGATCTTCACCTGCAGCCGCGGGTATCCCTTCTTGACCTTGTCCGCAGCGATCCTTGCGGTCTCGTTCGGCTCGCCGACGACAAGCGAGTAATAGGTCTCGATTCGGTTCGTCAAAGCGCCACCAAGGAGAGTGGATACGGAGATTCCGAAGGTCCGACCCAACAGATCGTGGAAGGCGATGTCGAACGCTGCCTTCGCGTAGTTGTGGCCGTTGAGCCGAGCATCCATGCGCGCACTAAGGCTGCGGATGGAAGTCGCTTCTTCCCCGATCAGGCCTGGCGCAATCTCTTCGATGGCGGCACGGGCTCCCAAGGTGTGCTGGGGTTGATAAACCGGCCCGTTGGAACATGTCTCGCCCCATCCGACTACGCCGTTGTCAGCGATGACTTCGACCAGCGTGCTTTCAACGAAATCGATGGAGCCGCTCGCCATTCGATAGGTCCCGCCCTGGACCGGCAGGGGAGCGGAGTAGACGTTTATCTGGATGATCCGCATGGAAGCCTCAGTAATCTTTATTCAAATGTCGACCGCGGGTAGCTCTAACGATCTCCGCGCAATGTGGTCCGACAATTCCTCGTTTCTTGCCAGCGTCCGCGCCTGATATTCGCTGATAAGATGCATTGTGCCCGGGCGCGCGCTGCTTGATGTCCATCTCGAACATTGGGGCGGCCGGATGGTCCGCTGAGCGTCCATCCGCCTCGCTTGAAAGCTAAGGTTGAACTGACGTCATGCCGACCTCCAGGCAAATGTGATGCTGAAAAGAATCCCGAGCCGTAGGCTCACTATCGCTGAACCGTCACAGATACCTAATGCATAAGACTCACGAGTGAGTTGACTAAATTGCCATTTGGAAAAGCGGGCCGGAGTCGATCAGGATTGTATCCTGGGGAGTGGTGTTTCTAGCGGCTTGGTCGACGCGTTCTCTCGCATGGGCCCGGCTGATCAGCGCGCCACGCCGGCCAGGCTGATGAGAGGGTTCATCCTTCAATTGGCCGACGCTTACGCCTTCTCCGACGGCATCGCAATGTGCCAAGTTTGTGGTGCTTAACGCCACAAAATGGAAGGAGGCATCCGTGGGAAAAGTTACCATCATTGGGGTCGATCTGGCAAAGAACGTAGCGGCTGACGGAACTGTCGTATTTCGCAAGAAGCTGTCGCGCCTGCAGTTTTGCAGGTTTATGGAGGGCCAGCCGGCATGTGTCGTGGCGATGGGGGCGTGTGCCGGCTCGCATTATTGGGCTCGCGAGATGGTCCAGCTTGGCAATCAGCCGAAGCTGATTGCACCTTGGAAGCTGATTGCACCTTGGTAGTCAAGGCGTTCATTAAGCGGCAGAAGAACGACGCAGCGCATGCGGAGGCGAAACGGCCAACGGCGCTTCGTCGAAATGAAAACCGAGGGGCAGCAGTCTCGGTCGATAATATTTCGCACACGAGAACAGCTGGTCAATCACCGCACTGAGTTGGTTCAACGCATTGCGTGCGCACCTCCATGAGTTAGGCCACATCACGCCGCAGGGAATTCGTTATCTGAGCCGACTTGAACGTTTCGTTGAGGACGAGAACGCCAATTTGCCTGATCTGGTCCGCGAGATCTGCAGCGATCTGTTGGACCAGTTCCATCAGCCGACTGTCCGGATTGACGCACTGAGGAAGAAGATCGTTGCCCTATCGAGGGAAGCTGAGGCATCGGCACTTGCAAACCATGCCCAGCGTTGGCCCCATCGCCGCCCGGCGATCGAAACTTTCGCGCCGCCGATGGAGACGTTCAAATGCGGCCGTGACTTCGCCGCTTGGCTTGGGCTCGTCCCGTTGCTGGCTGATGCGGTGCAACGGTCCCTCGTCGATGAAGTCGCCGATGATATCCGCACCCGCCGTGCGCTCGAACACAAGCCGGACCTGCGCGGTTACACCGAGACCCGCTACAAGGCGAAATCCTGGAAGGCTATAAACTGGGCCCGCCTGAGCTGTGGTCGTCGAAACGACGAAAATGGTTTTAAGCGAGCCGGGCGCAGGTACCGTCATCGAAGACAATGAGCCGCAACGCACCATGCCGACCTTCAGGTTCTCAATGGTGTTGCAGTAGAGCCGGTCGAGGAATTCGGCCGCCTGCGCGCCTTGGACCTCGGCTTTGCCGAGCGACGTCACATCGGAGATGCCCACGCCCTTGCGAGTGGCCAGCCCCGCGATCGACGGACTGACGCCAATGCGCCTCGCCCCGCGCCTGGAAATGCTGCGCCCGCATCACATTGCCTGCTTCGACGAAGACCGCACTCCGAGCCTTGGCCCATTCGGGACTCGGCGTCACGCCGCGGGGCCGGGAGGTGCTCGTCGGTGTCGCCACCTCCCAGAACCGAAATCGGGATCGGCGTGTAGGGCGGACGCAGGATTGCAGTACCGGTTCCGGGATTGTCTTCCATGCAGTTCCGACCATCGCGGCAAGCGCAGTGACGTTCGAAGCCTTGCCTTGGTTGGTCGCCGTGCCCAGCTGCATGTCGGCAGGCCGTCGTGCGCGTCGGCGTCATACGGTACCCGGCGGGGGGGCGGCGCGCCGATGCTTCGGAGCCGATGCCTGACCTGGTCGACGCCTGTTCCAACATCCGCATTGGGAGCCCATGTGCGTGGCAGAGCCCTCCTGGCCCGCACCGGGCATTGTCGAACGCTGGCTAGCGATTTCACCGGGCTGTCTTGCCGAAGGGGATGGCAGCGACGCCGTCCTCACGATCTGTTCCCCGTCCACCGCTGGGCTGTCATCCGATGCCTGGTGCGCCTACGGCATGGTGCCGACGCTGCTGGTCGACCAGCGCATGGAAGCCAGCAACGCTTTGGTATTGGAAACCGAGCCTCTTGCGGAGGCGGTGGAATTCTCGGCTTCCCGGAGTTCGAGGTGACACGCGCCTCTGATAAGCCGGTGGCAATTCTGTCGGCCACGCTGTCGCTCGTGCTGGAAGACGGCCCAGCCGCTGCGCGTCAGCTATGGTATCCTGAACTTGGCCCACCGACACACGACTTGAACCGGTACCGATGACGCCGGGCAAACCCGAAGCGGTACGCATGAAGTTGCGTTGCTGCGGACAGCGCTTCGAAAAAGGACAACGTATCCGGCTCGCCATCGCTACCGGCCGTTGGCCTATCGTTTTTCCCAGTCCGGAGAGGGCAACTCTCTCGATTTATTGTGCCGCCAGCAACCTGATCTTGCCTGACTCCAGATTGGCGCAGTTCGCTGAACCGGAGGGTGCGCGGCCAATGGCACGGGAAGTCGTCAAGCCTAGTGAACCTTCGCGTCAAGAGATCACAACGGGTCCGGTGACCCGCGAAACCATGTGCCGCCTTTCGAGCGACACGGGTGCCGTGCTGCACCCGCATAGCGGTTTGAATGTTTCCGCAAAGCACACTGACACATTCACCATTCATCCAGACGCGAAACATCGACGATACGTTTACACTCGTTAGCGGTCAGGGGGCCGGATAGATGTGCTCACGACAGACGAAATGCAGTGGGCCGTAGTCAGCGGCGGCAATCCTAATGACCTCATTTCCCATTACTTCAAGATTATACTGGGGGCCTTGTGCGAATTCTTCGACCAGTATCTTTGGCGAGGACCGCATATGTGTTTCCCGCCCAACAGATACGTCGTATGTTCGGTCACCTCATTGGCGTCGCGGCACAATCGGACACCTCTGCTGCCTGCGCCCACGGCCGGCTTAAGAATCACCGGGAGGCCGATCTCCGCGGCAGAGCGTTCTGCGTCCGTCGCATTCTCTGCTAAGCGAAAAGCAGGTACTGGAACGCCGGCCTCCGCGAGGAGCTGACGTCGGGTGAATTTGTCGCAGCATCGTTCAATCGATGTGGGGTTCGGTCCCGGCAGATCGAAATACTGGCAGAGCTTGCCAATTGTTGCATAGAACGCCTCCAGGGAGGACGTAATGCCAGCAATGTCATAAGTGGCCCCTATACGGGAACATTCACGGATAAGCGCATCGAGATCGTCTGTATCGACACGGATTGCCTCGTACCCTTTCCTTTCAAGATAGCTATACTGAGCTGGATCAGCCGACAGGGTAATTGGATGAAGGCCAAGACGCTGGGCCGATTGGTGTAGAGAAGACCAGTACCCGTTGGATCGCCTTCGACCAGAATGAGTGCTCTCGTTGCCATTGGTTGTTGACCTGCCTTTGCGTATTTTGTGGTCAGCGCCTGTCGCCACCGGGTTGTTAGCCGTGATGACCTCGGACTTGGCAGTGACAATAGCAGTGTCGGTGATTTGCGGGCGCTAAGATCCTGCAAACTCATTTGAAGGTTTTGTTGCAAGTAGGATTGGCCACCTGACTGGTCAGTCTACGAGATTGGAACTGGCTCCAAGACTGACGGATTCCGAGCAATGCTGGGAAACGCAGGATGCCGGCACAACTGTGGGTTTTGTCGCGTCCGTGACACGGTGTCGGTCGGCTTGCCTCCAGGTGACTGTCGTTTAAGGCTTTGAATGCCCTGTAGAACTCTTTTTCTGGCGCTCCTACTGCTCAGTTGGCATGACTTTTGAGTCTCCTTGTAGCTAGGAAGCAGGAACTGCCGGTGGCGGATTGCTGAAAGCGCCCGGCGTAGTTGCCAAGCACGTGGCCAGGGGAAGCCTGATGGACGAGAGGATACCTTCTGCGGCAGATGGCGGAACTCAGGCGCGGCGCGCAGCTTTGGGAGAATTCACTGCGCAATGCGCTCTCGGTTGGCACGCTTTGTTCGCCGAGGGTCTTCTAGAACGATATGGATTGTTGTGGCGACGGCCACCAAGCCTGGCCCCCTTTGGGTGTCACGCCACGTCCTGTACCTCACCGACCTGCGTCGTGCACCTGGCGGAACATTACAAAATCAGAGTCCCATCGAAATTGCTGGACGAAGCCGGCGCCCGGCACCGAATCGACGCTCCCTCCGGTCTCTTACAGGTCGCGGCCGCCCTGGCGATTTCGCCTGCATCGGACGGACTGGGGAATTTTTGAGCGACGCCTTTGAGCCTGAGCCAAATCGTACTGGCCTACGGCGGAGGCTCGGGCACCCAACCACGAAAGCGGCTTCAGTGCAGATGCTCCCACCACGATTCAGATTGAAACTTCGGACATCGAATGACGCGCCGGGCGCAGCCGAGGCGGCGGCCTTGTGCGATATTGCGCATGGCCGTCAGATCAGGCCCACAGAGCCGTCAGCTCTGATTGAGAAATTTGTCCTTGGTGTCGCGTACCACACGCTCGAAGTGGCTGGCTACAAGGCGTCGGAGCCATCCGAGGAAGAAACGCAACTAACCATCTTGCCGCACTGGGCGATGCCGACTTCACCGCCCAAGACAGCGCTCGCGTCGCTGACGCGGTGGATGGGCCGCGACCGCGCGGGAGAAGGTGTCCGGGTCGTCGCGGTCTGCCACAACGAAGTCGACACGCCGTTGCAGCGCACCGGCTTCGCCGTACGCGGGCTGGATCCGAATACGGCGATGGCCGACCTAGACGACTCGGTACCGCTTGTTCGCCTCGCGCGACCGGAAGAGATCGCTCATGCTGTCCTGTTCTTGGGGTCGGATGCCGCGCGCTACATGTGTGGCGCGCTTCTCGAGGTGAACGGCGGAAAGGCTGTGGCATGAGCCGCTTCGCCGGGAAAGTCGCCCTCGTGACCGGCGCTAGCAGCGGCATTGGGGCGGCAATCGCCGACAGGCTTGCCGGCGAGGGAGCCAGGGTCTTTGCGGTTCAGCTTGAGGGGGCTGGCTGTATAGAAACAATAATCGCGGACCTTTGCGACCCTGACGTTCCGGCCATGATCATTGACGATGTCGTTCAACAGGCCGGCCGGCTCGATATCCTCGTCAACAACGCCGGGCGCATGGTTGAAGCCAAAGTAGATGAGACGGGGCTGGACGAGTGGCGGCGCACAATGGCGCTCAATCTTGATGCCCCTTTCCTGCTGATCCGTCACGCCATGCCTCATCTTCGCAGAAGCCGCGGCGCCATTGTCAATATCGGCTCGATAGAGGGATTGGCGTCAAACCCCGGGCACGCGGCCTATTGTGCGTCGAAGGCAGGGCTGCATGGTTTGACGCGTGCCGTGGCGGTCGATGGCGGGCCAGACGGGGTGCGTTGCAACGGCGTGGCTCCTGGCTGGATCGATACGGATCTCAACGTCAATTTCGTCGCCGCTTTGCCCGAGCAGGCGCGGGGGCGGCTGGGTGCCATTCATCCGTTGGGTCGAACCGGCCGTGTTGAGGAAGTCGCGGCTATGGTCGCATGGATTGCCTCCGACGAAGCTGCATTCGTCACCGGCCAGATCTTTGTCGTGGATGGGGGCCGCACTGCCAAACTAAGTCTTCCGTGAAGTAAGTTGTCAGAACTGAGCGGCAGAAGTAGCCGGCCGATATTCATGTCGTGGAGGACATCGGAAAGCAGCCTGTCAGAGCCGTGTCAGATATGGGTGTGAGACACATTTTGGTCCCACTTCTGGGGCGACGGTTTTGATGCGGGTATGGACATGAATCGATTTCCGCAAGATCGGGACAGCAGGTTTCTTATGTCCTTGTTTTCACCACTCAGCGATGTGATCGGGCAGGAATCATGTGGCTCTATCTCCTGACACGCTGTGGCTCTATCTCCTGAAACGCATTGTCCTTGCGGTCGCAATCATTTGACCGCAGTGACACTTCTGTTCCTGATGGTCCAGGCCGTGAGGGGCAATCCTGCAGTAGCTTGCTCGGCCCACGGGCGACTCCCGAGATGAAGTGGCCAGCCGACACGGTTCATGTAGCTGCATCGCGCGGCGGCAAGACAACGGTCTCGAGACGAGGTTCAAATCGTCGCGCAACGCGCGATAGGCCGAAAAGCAGGCGCGGCAAGCTATCGACCGGATAAGAGTAAGTCGGGTTTAACCAAAACGAGGAAACCGGACCGGTTATCCACGCGGTAACGTCGAACCAATCAGACGACGAACTTGCAAAAAAATTGCCTGCCGGTTGATTTTAATTCGAATGGCACTGTGCGCTGTTTTCTGTAACTTGCGGTGCGTGAATGGCGCAACAGCGGCAAAAAGCACAGCCTCTCTGTCTTAGCGTGCCGAAGATCCTGGCGCTATCTGTGCTGGTACAAAGCCGCAGTCCTTAGCCAATTCGGGAGGTTCAAATGGGGCATTTTACTGAGCATGGCAAACCCATGCCTAAGGTCTTCGACAGCCTTGCCGAGGAGGCAAAAAAGGGCGGAATGGACCGGCGCGAGTTCCTGGCGCTCGCTTCCGTCTTCGGTGCGTCGACAGCCATGGCGTACTCGATGCTGGATGCAATGCCGCCGGCGCATGCCGCAGAACTGCCTAAGAAAGGCGGAACTCTGCGGATTTCTATGCAGGTCAATGGTCAGAAGGACCCGCGCCTAAATGACCTTCCGGATTTAGCGAATATTTGTCGCCAATTCCTAGAACCGTTGGTCAAGTATACTACGGAATACACTTTCGAACCCAGGCTTCTTGAGAGTTGGGAAACGAATGACCACGCGACGGAATATATCCTGCAACTGCGGAAGGGCGTCAAGTGGAACAATGGCGACGATTTCACCGCAGATGACGTAGTGTCTAACCTGCTACGCTGGTGTGAAAGGGACGTGCCTGGGAACTCAATGGCTGCGCGTATGGCCACGCTCGTTGATGAAAAGACAGGCAAGGCGCTAGAGGGCGCCATTACAAAAGTTGACGATTACACGGTTAAACTTAAGCTTCCCAAACCCGATATTACGATCATTCCGGGGTTTGCCGACTATCCCGCGCTCATTGTTCACCGTGACTACGAAAAGAACGGGTCGGACCTCGTCGCACACCCCGTTGGCACCGGGCCGTTTGAACTAGTGTCATGGGACGTGGGTCAAAAGGCCGTCCTGAAGCGTCGAACAAATGGAAGCTGGTGGGGCGGTGAAGCCTACCTCGACGAAGTGCAATTCATTGACTATGGCAGCGATCCGTCCGCTCTTCTGAGCGCTTTCGAATCAGGTGAAGTAGATGCGAACTATCAGACGTTCGCGAACAATGTAACTACATTTGATGACCTCGGGTTGGTGAAATCTGAGGCGAAAACTTCGACGACGCTAGTGTGTCGCGCCCACGTCACTACTAAGCCGTACGACGACCAGCGGGTGCGCAATGCACTGCAGTTGGCGGTCGACAATGGTGCTGTGCTGCAACTTGCCGCCAATGGCTACGGCACCATTGCCGCGAACTATCATGTTGCGCCATTACATCCCGAATTTTACCCGGTTCCGGGAAAGAAACGGGATATTGAGGCTGCCAAGCGCCTTATGGCCGAAGCGGGTCAGACGGAATTCGAACACGACATTATAAGTAATGACGAGGATTGGCATAAGGACACGGGCGACGTGATTGCCGCGCAGTTGCGCGATGCCGGATTCAAGGTGAAGCGTACGGTTATACCCAGTAGCACTTTTTGGAACGATTGGTTGAAGTACCCGCTTTCGACAACAAATTGGAATATGCGGCCCTTGGGCGTACAGGTCTTGGCCCTTGCCTATCGCAGCGGCGCAGCATGGAATGAGGCGGCATGGTCAAACCCGGAATTCGATAAGAAGCTCGACTCGGCGTTGGCGGTTCCGGATCCGCAGAAACGCAAGGCGCTCATGCAGGATATTGAAACACTCCTGCAGGACTCCGGCATAATCATTCAGCCCTATTGGCTTTCCCTATTTAATCATTCGACAAAGCAAGTCAGGGGCTACGCCATGCACCCGACATTTGAGATCGACCTGGGTAAGGTTTGGCTCGACGGGGCCGCCTGAGACAGCAGCTAGCCCGACTATGGGGCTTCGTCGGACGTGACGAAGCCCTTGTGACCTGTGAATGTGCCGTTTGGTGCTGCAGGTGTTATCTGGTGCCGAGAGTGTCGCATATTGAGACGATGATGGCACCGATGCATAGCCTTGGGCTGACAAAGGCGCAAGTCGAAGGATTGCCATATAAGCTGGGAGCCCCACGGTGACGGTTGACTGTTCGAGCGCTGAGTTCGGGAATTCTCAATCGCAGTACTCGCCTGAGAGTGCCGGTACGACTGCGGCCCGCTCTGCCTTGGCCGAGTTTGCCGGTCGTTCTGACCTGGTCCGCGAGTTCCTTGTCGCACCTTTCGGCCGCCACAGCGCCGAGCTCCGTTTTATTCTGGACGTGATGCGCTCACAGCCGCTTGCTGGCAAATGGATCGCGATCATGACGCGGCCGTATAGCGAGTGGCGTGCTGCGCGCTGGTCGCGGAATTTGCCCATGCGGGTGGTCGACATGGCGCCGGCATGTTTCCAATCGCGCGAGGAAGTTGAGTGCTGGGTGTTTAAACAGCGTTGGCAGCACCTCATTGGTCCGCTCCCAATGCGGGAGGGAGGTGACGATGTCTGATCGCCCAGCGATTCTCGCTTATGCCGACCGCGACAGCGTTAAACCTGGCGAAAGCATAGCGTTCGCTGTGAGCTGTCTGAAACTCGACAGCTTCGACTGCGATTTCGTGCGGCTCCTTGGCTTCGATGCCGGACCGGAGATGCCACCGTTCCAGCCGCCCGTCATGCCGGTTCGGGAGGCCAAGCGTTATCCAGGACGCGCGCAACCCATTTGCGCTGGCTCCTACATCAAGGTGGATGGATCGCAGCGGTTGGCGGATCTTGGGTCGGTAACGGTTTGTGCCTACGTCATGCCGACCCTTATAGCCGGCCAGCCACGTTGCCTGCTCAGTACTCTGACCCCCCGTGGGGGTGGGGGAGTAGCATTGCGTCTGGAGGCAGACGGCTGCCTGGCGGCAATCCTCCGAAATACAGTCGAGCCGCGGATCTACCGCCTGGATCGCCCCTTACCTCTGTGGCTCTGGAGTTTCGTTGCCCTGAGCTATGATGCCGAGCGCCGACATTTGTTGGTTGTGGTCCATCGCCTCGCTTCGGGGACGCATGACCATGTTGGCGCGAATTGGCTTACTGTAGATGACGTAGAGCCGCCCGCGAATGGCGATGGCCGCCTTCTAATAGCGGCCGAGCGGGATGGGGGCGGATTTCCTTGCCACCATTTCAACGGCAAAATCGAGCGCCCCCGGATTCTGGCTGCGGCACTGTCGCTCGAAGAACTCAGCGATTTGGCATCACGCAACCCGACTGAATCTTTGAATTGGCCCTGTCTCGGCGATTGGAATTTGCTGGGCGACCCAGTATCAGAAATTGTTCCAGATGAATCAGGCTCTGGTCACGACGGCGTGTGCATCAATCAGCCCACCCGCGCTGTCCAGGGATCGGCTTGGGAAAGCCCAACGATGGATTGGCGCCGCGCGCCTGAGCAGTACGGCGCGGCTCACTTCCACCACGACGATATTGAAACCCCCGGCTGGCAAGAAGACCTGAGACTTGCCGTGCCGACCGACTGGCCCAGCGGCTGCTACGCCGCGCGTCTGCGCGGCGCGGATGCAGAGTTTTTTGTTCCGTTTTTTGTAAGACAGTCTGCCGACGCCACCAGCGATGTTGCTTTTCTGGCACCGACTGCAACATATGCGTGCTACGCGAACTTGACCATGCAGCGGCAAACGAACGAGTACAACCTCGGTTGCATCGCGTCCTCGTACACGCCGCTCGATCTGCTGGCTTTCGAACACCCGGGCATTGGCAAGTCGCTCTACGATCCGCACGATGATGGCAGCGAGCGCTGCATTGGCTCGCTGCGACGGCCGGTGGTGAATCTCCAGCCTGGAGGCTGGCTTTGGAACTTCCAGATTGACCTTTGTTTGCTAGGCTGGCTCGCCCGCGTGGCTCCGGATCACCAGACACTGACAGACGAAGACCTCGACCGCGAGGGCTTGGCCGCACTGGACAAATGTCGGGTACTTATTACCGGGAGTCATCCTGAATATTGGTCGCTGCCGATGTTGCAAGCCCTGGATGGCTTTCTCGCTCGAGGTGGACGGCTCATGTACCTCGGCGGGAACGGGTTTACCAGTGCAATCGATTACCATCCTCAACGAAATGGCCTGGTTGAATTCAGGCGGCGCCATTCGGGAAACGGCCGCTTTGGTGCTGGCGAAGCCCATAGCAGTTTTACCGGCCGCCTCTGCGGCATGTGGCCGGACTTAGGCAGACCCGAACAATCGCTGGTAGGCGTGGGATATCTGACAGAAGCTTTCGATCGGGGTAGTTATTATCGTCGTCTCGCCGTCAGTGACGATGCCCGAGCTCGATTCATTTTCGAGGGCATAACAGAAGATGTCATTGGCGATTTCGGCATCATCGGTGGAGCCGCCGGACTCGAGATCGATGTGGTCAATGAGGAGCTCGGTACACCACGTCACGCACTCGTGGTAGCCGCCTCCGAGCAGCACGGCAGTTCTTACGCGCGCATACTTGGCGGCCTTAACTATTTCACCAGACTGTGGAACGACGCCCCGAGGGAACCGATTCGTGCCGATATGACGTTCTTTGAGACACCGGCAGGCGGCGCGGTCTTTTCTGTCGGCTCGATAGCTTGGGGCAGTTGCCTACCCCACGCCGGCTATGTCAACAATGTCGCACGTATATCTGAGAACGTGCTACGCCGCTTTCGCGATACCACACCCTTCCGAATCCCTGAGTAATTGCGGCAGTCGGAGGTAGAGTTCTGACAGCCTAACGGTCAACCTCTCGGACCCCCCGCGGTGTGCCAGATTACGTTCAATGGCACGTCTTTGACACTACAACTCACGCAGGAAGCAGGCACCGATCCCCTATTCTGGACCACTTCGAACCGCTGCTCGACGGGGACTTTCCTGTCGACGCGATCACCGTGTTCGAACAGGAACGTCCTGACGCCGATTTCTAGCCACCTCCCGGCGACGAGCTTTCGCCAGGAGGGCATGATTAGTGCACGGAAGCTCTTGTCCGAAGGGAACACTGGCCCTTATGATCGGCCCGCGCGGCACCGGGAAAAAATACGCTACTGAGCCTCGCAAGAACGCACGCGCCAGTGACGAACGGCCATTGCTCTTGGTTGAGATCGTTGTCGTTCAGTTCATATCTCTGCCATCTGGCATTCCAAGATCTGCCGAGCTTCATTCAAGGTGCGCCGAGCTGCGGGTAGATGAAGTTAATGAAGAATCCATCGCCGCGGCGTTTCGCGAAAATGCCAACTCGTAGACGGAAGATTTGTCGCACACAGAAACGCACATTCCGTCCGGAATTGGATTCCTGCCGACGATCACCATGATGAAGCCATTCAACGCGTGGTAGGAGCGGCGCACGCAATCGGCGATGTTTCGGCGGTCGATACACGAAGGCGATGCGATATCCTCTGGGTGCGTATGCCAGCAGCCTACGAAATGCCGCCCTCGCGAAAACATGTCATTGACCTCACGCTGTTCGGCCCGCTCGTCGGGCCGATAAGAATAGCGGGTCCGTCGATCTCCGCACCTCGGGCCGGTAGCAAAGTCGATGTCGATCACCGGAAGCTGAAATCGCGCAAATAGCAGTCCACCGGCCTCCTTGTGCCAAAAGCGGGTTTGACGGTGTTGGTTGAAGTGCTCCAGAACGCTGTCACTGAACGCGAGCGATTGTCCCGATTGTCCAATGTCGAAGGGGATCACGCCGCCAGATCCTTCGCGGCCCGGCTCCATCGTCTTTCGATCATGGTTGCGCCGTCGAGCGCTTGCGGAGCGATGGCTCGCAGTTCGTCGCTCCATGCACCTCCCGCAGCTTCAACGAAGGTGCGGCGCGCGAGCCAGATGCGATGTGTAGCCGATGGAGCCTGACCGAGAAGGGCGTCGAGTGTGGTCTGCGCGACCATCGAGGTGATAAATCCCAACTCGACAGGGCCGTAGGGATCGAACGCCGCTCCACAGGCGGGCTCGTACCGCCGGGTTTCCTGTGCCCAGCGCGTCGCGACGAGGTGCGGCAATCCAGTGGCATCCAGCCCGTCGCGCAAGCGGTCTTCGACGCCGGAGACGACGATCGCGTGTCCGGCGGCGGCATGCGGCTCCGTCCAACCGTAAACGATCGGAAAGCGTCGCGTTTTTTGGACAGCCTGCCATTCGTCGAGAAGGGATTCGCTCGGCCAATCGCCAAGTGCCGAGACGATGAGGTCGACACCGGCGAGGGGACAGTCGGCGCGAAGCAGAAGGTCCTGCACGAGCAAGTTATGACACTCCACCTCGATGTGCGGAAGGTCCGAGCGGATACGCTTCGCGAGTTCGATTGTCTCGGCTGCGCCGATCGAGCCGACTCCGAGAGGGTGTCTGCCGATGTTGGCGCCCGTGAAGGTCTGCTTGTCGACGAGGATAACCTTGCCGACGCCGGCTCGGGCAAGCGTCATCGCAACCGGTCCGCCGACTGATCCGCATCCGAGAACGGCGACGGTCGCCCCGCGCAGCGTGGGAATCCGCGGATCGCGGTCGCGCCATGGACCCATGTCGGATCGACGCGTTCGACCGAGGTGCGCTCGGCGGCATTTCCCCCGAACAGTCGGGCGTGCAGCACGTTGTCGGGCACGCGCGAGGGGCGAAACCCGGCGATCAGCGGATCCGATCCACGAACGATCTTCGGTCGATTGACGACCGTGGTTGCGAGCGCCGGTCCGTTCTCGGTACTCGAGCCCAGCATCACGATCAGCTGTTGACGCATCTCGCGGGCAAGTTCGTCGAGATGGTCGGCGATGCCGGCGCGGGCGGCGATATCGTGGACGTCCTTCGCCGACGAAGGATATTCGGACGGCAGCAGGACGACGTCCATCCAGACCAGCAAGCCGCTATTGAAGCGGAGCTCGGCTGCGGGGATTGCCGGAGCGAAATTGCGAAGCCAATCGCGCAACGTGTCGTCATTGTCGGCGATGATAGTTCTTCGTGCGCCTTCCCAGATCCTGACGATCCGCGATGGCGGCGCGGGTTCGATCAGCGACAGGATGGTCCGGGCCCGGCCGCGTCCTGCATGATGCCAATATGTAAGAAACTCGCTTCGGAAGTCGCCCTTGCGCTCGCCGCGGATCAGCGCTCCGATCAGATCGAACGTCATCTCAAGCAGTTCGGCGATTCCGGCGTACGGATCGTCGATGGGAAACGTGGCGTGATCCGGCACCAGACAGAGCACGCCGTCGCGTTCGACATGGGGCCAAGTCAAAAAGGAAGGACGGTCGACCAGCGCGATCCGCGCGGGCGCAAAAGGAAAGGCCGCGGTCACCAGAACGTCGAGCCGGCGCCGCCGATCGGAAAAGTCGCAGTCGAATCGCCAGCCGATGGGGAAGCGCCCCCCGTAGCTAGCGAGTTGTCTGGCGTCGAGCCTTAGCGGGCGCAAGCCAGCTTGCTGCCAGCATGATTCAACGACGTTGACAGCTGAGTTGAAGCGCTGAGCGAGAGGGTCGACACCCTCAGGCATTCCGGCGATCTCCCTCGATCCGGACGGCCGAATTCCGCGCCTGCGCCTCGCTGCGGACGAGACCGGCGGTCAGCAGGGCCGGTGTACTGAGCCGAGCGGCCGAACGTCGCCGCGTCTTGTCCGCAATGCCGACACCAACGCCCTTGGCAAGTTGCTCGGTGATCAGTTCCTTGTTCGACAACTGCGCCAACGCCGTGAAGTCGGCGCGGGCCTTTCGCAGCCAGTTGTGGAATTCTTTCTCCCGCTTTGGATGCTCCTTCCACTTGTCGGCGAAGTTCTCCAGCGGATCGCTGGGATTGGCGATGAGACGGCTGCCGTCCGCCGCGGTACCGATGAAGCTGTCCATCTTCGTCAGGATCACGAACAGCGCCTCAGCGATCTTCTCCTCTCCGTCGTAGGAGTGGGCGGCGAGCGTCGTCAGGATGATCGAGATCGGCTTGTCGTCGTCGCTGCGGTCGGTGTACATGATGTCGCGATGGCGCTTCAGGATCATGATTGCGTACTGCAACGGGGTGCGGATCCGGTAGTCCGGAATCGGTTCAGTGCCGGCCCTCACGCCTTTCTGAAGAAGCTCATTCTTGCGCTTTTCGTAGGCTTTGGCCATGCGTGTCAGAAACCATTTCAGATAGCCGCGTGGATTCGAACGCTGCCAATCGGCCGCGATAATCTGGTAGTGCGGGTGGCGGTTGTCGGTGATCGAAATCGCGGTCTCGGCGAGCGAAACATCGAAGCCGCGCGTTTTCAGGAGTTGGGTCAGTTCGCCGCCACTCGGAATTCCGGGCGTGACGTCCATGTGGAATTGAGCTTCGTCCGCGTACGGCTGCCTCCAGCAGCGGCGATGCTCCTCCAACGGCTTGATCATTTTCTTGCTGCGGGCGTACAGCCTCATCTCGATTTCGAGCAGGCGCTTTAGATTGGCCTGCGTGGTATCGTTTTTCGTCAGGCGGTGAAACTCGCAGACGGCATCGATGTCGTAGTGCTCGTCCGCGGTGAGCGGTGGCGTGACGGTGCCGAGACCGAACGACCCCTGGACGTGGACTTGGGGCCCGTATTTCCGAATTGTCGACTCTGGTCGGTTGAGCCAGTCACCCAGCGATTTGTAGCTCGTCTCCGCCTGTTCGTATCGATGTTCGGGAATCTCGAGTTCTTTGGCGACGTCTTCGAGAACGTCGTCAGCCTCTGGGGTGATCGTCGGGCTCAAATGCATGTTCATAAAAAACTCCTGATTAGCTGGCGTGTTCAAGTTCGTGGGCGAAAATGAAGCCGCCGAGCTTCTTGTTTTGATCGTAGATCTTGAGAGCGGGGTGCGCCTTCGGCTGCCAAGCGCGACCAGCTTCGACAGCCGCGGAAACTGGAACGGCGGGAAACACGTGCACCATCGTGTTCTCGCCATGGGCGATCTTTATGGCATCCAGCGTTGTTCTGAAAAGACGCGCGAACTCGGCCAGATCAGCCTGGCTGCGCATGATGTCATTATGAGCGCCGTCGGCCGTGATGGACCAGATCGCCGCATCGTTGCCGAGCACTGCGTGGATCCGATCGTCTACGACGGGTGCGCTGACCGCCAGCTTCAGCGCGACCTTTCCGGCCAGACCGGACGGCCGCAGGACGTTGAACTTGAGCGGCGGAGCGTTCGGGTCCCACCTCCAGCCCTTGGGGCTGCGCAGCAACTGCCGGACGTCTGCAGTTGCGATGTCGGAGATCAGACGCCCTAGCTCGATCAGGAGCGGGATCGGCGCCAATCCGAACACTGTTAGGCGACGGATTTCCTGCCGCTCCATCCGCCCACGAACTTTCTCGGCGAAGCCGGCCCGCAGGTTGCGGATCTGGATGCGCCAGAAATCCGGTTCGTGATCGGATAGATCGAGCGTCGCGAGATCGAGATCTATCCAGCCGTCGTCAAGCGGATAGCGATCCGGGATCATCGACCATTTGAGGTCGCCTTTGGCCGTTGGTCCCGATCTTCGCAGCGTATCGAATGACATGACTGCTCATATCCTCGTCGATGGCTGTGACCGTCCGGATTCGGTCTTCGTGGCGACGCTTCATTGCCATCAAGAGATCGGCGGGATGCTCAGCAACCATCTCGCGATCGAAAACGCGGTGGTGACGGTCGCAGACGAGCATCAGGTTATCCGGCTCCTGGGCAAGTTTCGGTGATTGAATCGGATCGCCTCGCGGCCCATCCTCCGAGTCCGCAATGATGTGCCCGATATAAGCCGCGTTAGCGTTGACAGCTCCCGACACCTCGTCGCCGATCAATAGGGCATTGCATCCCGCATATTGACACCGTCCCGCAGCGCGGCCCCATACGATGTTCTTGACCTTGTCGGGTAGCGGCCGCCGGCGTCCGCGACGCGGCTCTGCTGGCACCTGATCTTTCATCTCGAGTTCTGCAACCAGACTCATGTTTTTTCGTCTAGCGGTTGATGTTGCGCTTCGTTTGTTTGCGGAAGCCTGAGCCAGCCGCGAAACCCCAGTTATTCCTCCGCTACTCGGCGCGCCGAGTAGCGAATTTACGTTGCGCTGCCTCAATACAGGGGACGTACCTTGGGTCGGCGTCGCAGGAACACAACATTCGCTTCCGGGCACACAACTTAAGGCGCCCGATCTCCAAGGCGTGCTTCCCGACGACAGGGCGCTGCCAAATCGGCGCAGCACTCATAGATCAACTGTGCCGAAAGGGGGCGGTGTGAATCCGACCCGCCAGATCAGAATTACGAGGCGATCGGCGGCTCCACTGGTTACCTCCGCGTCCCTCGCCTTCGCGCTAGGCTTGGAGTTCAGACATATCTTCCATTGATCGACCCAGGATAGATATGGCTTCGTCCAAAATGTCGTTCGAAGTTGTGAGCGGCACAAGAAAGCGGATCACGTTGTGAAAGCGTCCTGCCGAGGCCAGCAGCAGGCCGTTTCGAGCGGCTTCTTGGATGAGTCTCGCGGTGACATCTGTCGCTGGCTCGCGGCTGACGCTATCCGTAACCAATTCTATGCCAATCATTGCGCCGAGCCTCCGGATCTCGCCGATCTCTGCATGGTTGCTTCTAATTCGGAGGCGCTCGAATCCCGCTTGTAGGCGCGCACCGATTTCTTCCGCCCGAGTGAGCAATCCTTCGTTCTCAACAACGTCTAGGACAGCCAGTGCGGCTGCGCATGCCAATGGATTACCCGCGTAAGTGCCCCCAAGCCCCCCTCGGTGAACCGAGTTCATGATCTCGGCCTTGCCGATCACGGCTGCAAGTGGCAGGCCGCCCGCAAGGCTCTTGGCGGCAGCTATCAAATCCGGCTGAACGTCAAAGTTTTCTATGGCGAAAAGCCTGCCCGTCCGTCCGAAACCCGACTGGACCTCATCAGCGACCAAAACTATGGCGTGAGTGTCGCAGATCTGTCTAAGGGCTTTAAGGAATTCAGAGGACGCCGGCAGGAATCCACCTTCGCCCTGCACCGGCTCAATGATAATTGCGGCTACTTCTGAGGCATTGAGTTCTGTTTCAAACAGAGCATGGAGGGCTGACAGGGCGTCTTGCGTGCTGATTCCGCGATAAGCGTACGGGAACGGAACACGATAAATGTCTCCTGGAAATGGACCAAAACCCATCTTGTAAGGGTTTACTTGAGCTGTCATTCCTAGCGTCAGGAGCGTTCGGCCATGAAAGCTTCCGCTAAACACAATAATTCCCCGGCGGCCCGTGTGGTAACGAGCGATCTTAACTGCGTTCTCGACTGCTTCCGCGCCTGTTGTAACGAGCAGGGTCTTGGCTGGAGCCATCGGTGCAAGAGCATTTAGTCGCTCGGCCAAGGCAACATAGCCTTCATATGGGGCAGTTCCAAAAAAGGTGTGAGTGAAGCGATTCAACTGATCGCGAACCGCTGCTACGATTGCAGGATGCGAATGACCAACAGCGAGGGCACCCATTCCACCCACGAAGTCGATGTAACGTCGTCCGTCAACGTCCCAAAGCTCTGCGTTAAGAGCTCTATCAGCAAATATTGGGAACGCGCACGCTACACCACTGGGAACCGCCGCTCTGCGCCTGCTCTCAAGTTCACGGTTTGTGACGCTCATATTTTGTTCCTTTGCCAACAGGCAAATTACTTGGCTGCGGGCCTTTTAGTCGCCAGCTTTTTGGACTCGCCGATTAGCAGCGCACGATCAAAGGGTTAAGGACGACTAGCACGTATCTAAACCTTGCGGAGAGGCAAAAATATAGCTTGCCGATTGAGTTTAATTCGAGTGGCTCCTCGAGGTGGATCGGTAGATTGCGTAATACGTGAACGGCCGTCGGATGCGCTCGCGCATGTGCAGGGAGGTGCCTGACCGGGTGGAAATGGCCAGTGGTGCTCGCAAATTTGCCGCGCTCCGAAAAGCTTGCCCCGTCACTATGCTGATCCCGCTGGACGACACGCCAAGGCAAGGGGACCAGTAGACGAAAGGCAAAGGCACAGAGGTGAGGGAAGTGGCTGGCGCAGATCCGGATGTAATTTCGCCAGGGACGTTTGCGCCGCTCAAGAATCGAACCTTTTCGTTTCATCTGGCTCGCCACGCAGGTCTCAAGTCTTGGTTGGCTGATGCCGACTGTTGCCATGAGCTGCCTAATGGCGACGATCTCGACATCCGATCTGATGGTCGCGCTGGTGCAGGGCCTCATCGACACTACCTGCGTTTATTCTATCTGTCTTCGTCGGGGCTATCGCCGACCATTTCAGCCGTCGCAGGGTCATGTTCGCCGGCTGGTGCATTTAGGGCGGTAGCGTCTGCGATGCTGACCGCTGTTGTGGCGCGGGGCATTGTCGACCCATGGATGATCATCGGCTTCAGCTTCTTGATCGCATGCGGCGGCGCTCTCAATGGTCCCGCTTGGCAGGCATCGGTTGGCGACATTATGGACCGACGCGAGTCCTGCTGCCGTTATCCCGAACGGCTTGGCTATCGCTCGGGCTGTTACGGCCGTACCCTTGTGACGCGGGTCGGCAAGCTCGAGCTGCGGGTTCCGCAGGACCGGGCCGGGCGCTTCTCCACCGAGCTGTTCGAGCGCTACCAGCGTTCCGAGCGGG
>NZ_JAMYMP010000052.1:0-26104 GCF_040318615.1 Mesorhizobium sp. M1078 | reverse complement strand
AGAAACTCGCCATCATCGCCGTCGCAAGAAAGCTTCTCGTCGCCCTCAACGCCATCATTCGCGATAAAAAAGCATTCGCATGAACACAGTTGCCATGCCGTGATCTTGATCGAAGGATGCAGCGACACAGAATTGTGCAGCGTTTTCAACGCGTTAACGTCACGGCATGGATCCTAGGGTCTGCGCTGCGTCGCTTCGCTCCTTGCTTCGCCCTAGGATGACGATGCCACTGGTGGCTCTCTGCCCTTAAAATCCTTCGCCAGCAAATACAGTTCCACCGACTCATCGCGCGACGCCGGCGGCTTGACGTGGTGCACCGAGCGGAAGTTCTTCTTGAGCATCGACAGCAGCTCGTTTTCGGCGCCGCCTTGAAACGTCTTGGCCAAAAAGTGCCCGCCCGGCTTCAGCACCGACAGCGCGAAATCGGCGGCCACCTCGCACAGATGCATGGTACGAATGTGGTCGGTTCGCTTGTGGCCGGTGGTCGGCGCGGCCATGTCCGACAACACGACATCGGGGTCGCCGCCCAACGCCTCGGCGAGCTTTTGCGGCGCTTCCGGGTCGAGGAAATCCATCAGCAGCACCGGCGCACCCGGCACCGCATCCATTTCGAGATAGTCGATGCCGATGACATGTGGATTATCAGCCGTCGATTTCGTCCTCGCGGCCGCCACCTGGCACCAGCCGCCGGGGGCCGCACCGAGATCGATGACCTTCATGCCAGGTTTCAGCAGATGATGCTTGTCATCGATCTCGATCAGCTTGTAGGCCGCGCGCGAGCGATAGCCGTCGGCTTTTGACCTCTGGACATAGGGATCGTTGATGTGGCGCTGCAGCCAGCGGCGCGACGATTCTTTGAGGCCCGACTTCTTCTTGATTCGTGTTTTGAGGACGCGGATGCTGGCGGAGCCCGGCTTTTCCGGCTTCTTGGTCACTGTCGGCCCCGCCCACTGTTGCGCCAGACGCCGTCATCGGCCATCAGCTCGCTCAAAATGCCTTCGCGTAAGCCCCGGTCGGCGACGCGCAGCCGCTCCGACGGCCACACCGCACGGATGGCTTCCAGGATAGCACAGCCGGCCAGCACAAGATCGGCACGGTCGGCGCCGATGCACGGGTTGGCGCAGCGCTGCTGGAAGTCCCAGCCGACCAGTTTTTCGACCATGCGGTCGACGCTGTCGCGGTCCATCCACAGCCCATCGACGCGGCGGCGGTCGTAGCGTTCGAGATCGAGATGGACGCCGGCCAGCGTCGTCACCGTGCCGGATGTGCCCAGCAGATGGAATTTCGGGCTGGCCAGCACATGGCTCAGCCGGTCGCGGCCGTCGAACGACTTCAGCCGCATCGCGACATCCTCGACCATGGCGGCAAAGATCTCGCGCGTCACCGTGCGGCCGCCAAAGCGTTCGGCCAGCGAGACGACGCCGACCGGCAGCGACGTCCACGACACGATGTGGTTGGCCAGCCGCGGCGAGCGCTGGCCGGTGAGGTCGATCAGCGCGATTTCGGACGAGCCGCCGCCAATGTCGAACAGCACCACGCCTTGCGTGTCGCGCTCGATGAGCGAGCCGCAGCCGGATACAGCAAGCCGCGCCTCGGTCTGGCGGTCGATGATTTCCAACTTCAACCCCGCCTCTCGTTCGACGCGCTGCAGGAATTCGACGCCATTGTCGGCGGTGCGGCAGGCCTCGGTGGCGATCAGCCGGGCTTTCCTGATCTTGCGGTTGCGCAATTTGTCGCCGCAGATCTTCAGCGCCTCGACGGCGCGGTCCATCGCCGCCTGGCTCAGGTGCCCATTCGCCGTCAGCCCCTCGCCCAGCCTGACGATGCGCGAGAAGGCGTCGATGACGCGGAACTGGCCATGGCGCTGCGGCACCGCGACCAAAAGCCGGCAATTGTTGGTGCCGAGATCGAGCGCGGCAAACACCGGCAGTTCCTGCATCGGCGGACGATGCATTGACTGTTCCGGTCGGGATTGTGGCGCCGAGGGCAAAGGCACCGGCGCTGGAGCGGCCGGGCCGACGCAGGCCGGCGCACTAACCGCTGCGGCCGTTGCGAGAGGGCTGTCGTCGCGCGCAAAAACCTTGCGCCCACGCCGGCGCTTGCGCCGCTTTCTCGCCTTGCCTCGCTGATGCTGGGCGTCGCCGGCCTGTCCGTTACCGGACTGAGGCCCCGCCTGGCGGGGCCGCCCGGCGGATGGGCTTGGCCCGCCTGACGGCGGCGAAGCCCTGGACACGCCCACTTCCGGCGCGCCAGCGCCGGTGTCGTGGTCTTCCACTTCAGTTCCTTCCGGCGCCGCGCGAACCGGAAAACCGGACGCAGCAGGCGCTTCAATCTTTTAAGTTGCCGCCAGAGTAGCAGTGCCGGGCCGGATCACCAAGAGCAGCGGGTCAAATTTTGGCGGCTGCGTCCTGCCAGGTCCCCGCTGCTTTGCAGCGTCCCGGCGTTCGCTAGCCTTTCATCGTGCCACTGGCACGATGAATTCGCCGTTGGCGAACCGGCTGCTCACCCTTGCCGGTTGAATAGCCAGCTTCAATGAGGCATTTCTGAAATGAGGGGGAATATTGGTGAATCGCGGACGTTTTCACGCCCGCCTGGGCGATGGGCAGCAACGCATGACGAGAACTCCATGAGTTGGAGGCGCTATCTGTGGCCGGTCATCGGCATCGCGGCGGTCATCGGGTCGCTGCTGCTGCTGTGGCATGAGTTGCGCGGCATCTCGATCGACGATGTCTGGGACGGCATATCAGCCATCCCGACGCGCGGCTGGGTGCTGGCGGCGCTGAGCTCGGTGGTCGCCTACGCCTCGCTTGCCGGCTACGACCACATCGCGCTCTTGCATATCGGCAAAAAGGTCTCGTGGCTGTTCGTCACCTTCTGCTCCTTCACCACCTATGCGCTGTCGCACAACATTGGCGGCTCGGTGTTTTCGGGCGCCGTGATCCGCTACCGCGCCTACGGCACCAGGGGGCTCACCGGCCAGGACGTCGGCATTCTGGTGGCGATCTGCTGGATCACCTTCGTGCTCTCCAGCATTCTGGTTGGCGGACTGGTGCTGGTGTTCGAGCCTGCAATCATCGACCGCTTTTCCGGCGCCCCGCACCACGGGCTGGCGATCGCCGCCGGCATCGCTTTGCTGATCCTGGTCGGCGCCTACATCTTCGGCAGCTGGCTGCATCTGAAGCCCCTCAAGATCGCCGGCTTCCAGCTGCACTATCCGGCGCTGCCGATCGTGGCGCGGCAATTGCTGATCGGTCCGATCGAGCTTTTGGCGGCGGCGGCGATTATCTTCTTTGCCCTGCCCGTTGCCGGCAATCCCGGCTATTTCGTCATCCTCGGCGTGTTCCTGGTCTCGTTCTCGGTGGCGCAGATCTCGCATGCGCCGGGCGGGCTCGGCGTGTTCGAGGTCGTGTTCCTCGCCGGCCTGTCTGATATGGACCCGGTCGGCGTGCTGGCCGCACTTCTGGTGTTCCGGCTGTTCTACCTGATCATCCCGCTGCTGATCGCGCTTGGCGTGGTGCTGTTCTTCGAGCACTCGCAATACAGCCGGACGGACAGTTGAGGTCGCGCCGGGCGACAGCGCCCGCCTGGCGCAATTGGCTGATGAAACACCGAGATTGAAATGCAACGCAGGCTTGACTATTTTCCGGCGGCGGCTACAAGGCACGCGCGGCTGCTTCGGCGGCCCACCAGCGCGACAGCGCCTGCTGGGGAATAGGTTAACGGTAGACCCACGGACTCTGACTCCGTTAGTCCTGGTTCGAATCCAGGTTCCCCAGCCAAGGCACGTCATGCCCACTGACAGCCAGTACATCCTCGAACGCATCCGCCAGGGATGCGTGGAGTTGTCCGACGACGAGTTCGCCATCGACAGGCTGGCAAAATATGTCGGCAACGGCAGGATCCGCTGGCACGTCGAGTTCCGTGGGCACCGCATCGAGCTGACCACCGGCCAGATCAAGAAGCAGCCCACCTTCCGCAGGAAAATCCTCGAACAGGCTGGCGTGTTGCCGCCGCAGCGTGCCGGGGCCGACTACCGGCGATGGGCTCTCGATCTGAGGCGGAACGCCATCGAGCTTCCCTGGCGCGACAGGCCGGTCGACGCCGGTTTTGCCCTCGACAGGCTGACCAGCCACGGCGATGGGCGTTGGTCGGTCGAGTACCAGGGCAAGGCCATCAAGTTCACGACGACCAAACTGCGCCGTCAAGTCAGTTTCCGCAAACGCATGCTGGCCAAGGCCAAGGTGCTTCCGCCGGAATTGGCCCCGCCTGCCTATCGCAAGTGGATGGACTGGCTCATTCAAAACGCGACTGAGGCTGTGCCGCAGGCCGGCGAAGCCTCGATCACAGAGAAAAGCTGGCTTGACGACCTGCCGGAGCTGGCCGGCTGGGAAGATGAAGCGCCACCCGAGAATTGATTGGGTTCCAATGATCATGAAATTGAGCGATGCGTCTCCGGAACTGCGCGATTGGGCAGCTGTCGTTCTGGGGATACAGACCGGTATCGGAACGCTTACCAAAACTGCCCAGCGATAACCCTCCCGCCAGGCCTCATATTCCTCCGGCGGGAATTTGGTCGCCGCCCAAGTCAGCGGCCGGCGCCGCTCATCAAGAGATTGCCTGAGTAGGCGCCGGCCAGGCGGGCATTGGGGTACCCGCCGACGCTACATTAGCATTCACGCATAGATTTGGTATGGCGCGAACGCGGAAGTGCCTTCACAGCAGCATTACCGCAACTTTTCCCAAGACCCCCAACCCGCAACGCTGCGATGGTTGAAACGCCCAGCGTTTCGGCGCGGCTTGCCTGGAGACAATCATGATGACCTTTCTCACCGTGCTCGCATCCGAAGGTCCGCCAGCCGACCGGGCGAAAGACATGGACCTGTATGGATGGTTGATCGGCAGTTGGGACTTGGAGACGCTCCACCACCGCAACGACGGCACAATTCAGAAATGGGATGGCGAGTGTCACTTTGGCTGGGTGCTCGAAGGCCGCGCCATTCAGGACATCTGGATCAGGCCCAGGCGCCCTGCCCCGTCCACCATGTATGGCACGACCTTGCGCGTCTTCGATCCCGGGATGGGTGGCTGGCACATCATCTGGAGCGATCCGCTCAACCAGGATTACTCGCGCCAGATCGGGCGGGCCGAAGGCAAGGACATCGTCCAGATGGGCGCCGACTCGCGCGGCCTGCAGGCTCGGTGGCGGTTCACCGAGATCACCGCCGGCAGCTTTCACTGGATCGGTGAGGAGAGACGAGCGGAGAGCGACCCCTGGCGCGTGACATATGAACATTTCGCGCGCCGGACGGGATCCTGAAGCACGCCTGTGCATTCAGCCCCTCGTGCCTACGGGCGAGGTACGACCATAGATTAGCGATAGCTCAATTAACACCAAACCAGTATCTCAAACCCGCCGGTACAAGCGCGCCCAAGAACCTTCACATGTACTGAGCGCGAACAGAGGCTAGACAAGCGAAGATTCCAATAGCATTGTTGGCACTGGGACGGGGCTCGACCGGCAAGCGCAAACGATGCTTGTCGGTGGTTGGCAACTGCTAAACCATACAGCCGTAATTGCCACGGCTGCGAGACCAAGGAGTCCCAAGGATGCCGAACCCAAGCCAAACCAGCGATCAATGGTGGGTCAACGACCAGACGCCGGACAACCCGTACGGCAAAAGCGAAGATTACGGGGCCTTCCTCACCTACCTTGGAGCGCTGGACCGGTCGATAACGCCGGCGATCGCGGCGGGAACGCTGAGGATCAATGTCTCCGAGCTCAATGACCATCCCGAATACAAGGCCGCCGCGATCGGCGCCTTGCAGATGTGGGCCAGTGTCACCCCTTTGAAGTTCGAAATCGTCGACAATGCACCATACAACAGCGCAACGGACTGGATGCAGGTTGTCAGCCCCGAACTGGGCGAAGAGGACGACGGCAGCGCCTATTCCAACGACCGCTATGTCAGCATCGGCCAGCGTTTCCACGACACCGAGGTCAACAAGACGGATATTGGCGGCTATGTCTTCGATTCCTTCATCCATGAATTCGGTCATGAGTTCGGGTTGAACCACCCCGGGCTCTACAATTACAGCGGCCCCGGCGGCGTACAGATCAATTATCTGAACAATGCGACCTGGACCTACGACCGTCAGCAATACAGCGTCATGTCCTATTTCGACGGGATCGATGTCGGTGAAACCAGCCGCTGGTCGGCGTCAACGCCGATGATGGCCGACATCGAGGCAGTCATCCGCCGCTTTTTCTCCACCGTCGACGAGAACGGCGTGCGCACCTATCAGCATATCGACCTCAACACGGGCGACAACGTCTACGGCTTCGGCAGTGCCGTGGACGGCTACCGGCTGACCTCGTCGGGCATGCAGCACGATATCGGTTTTGTCATCCATGACACCGGCGGAACCGACACGATAGACTTCTCCGGCTCGACGGCCGGCACGATCCTCGATTTGCGCGCCGGACAGTTCTCCAGCGTCAACGGCCACAGCAACAATGTGTCGATCTTTGCCGGGCACAACGCCGATGGCACCGACTATTACATCGAGAACGGCATCGGCAGCAGCTATGACGACGTCCTGATTGGCAATGACGGAGCCAACGTGCTGGATGGCCGCGGCGGCGGCGACCGCATGGCCGGCAATGGCGGCGACGACACCTACTTCGTCGATTCCCTCGACGACATCGTGCGCGAGGAAGCGAATGGCGGGAATGACACGGTCGTTCTGCTGAACCGGAACTTGAATATCCGGAAAATCGCCAACGTCGAACACATCATCTACGCCGACGAGTCGACACTCCAGCCTGGAGACGGCGGCACCGAAACCGCACCGACCATCGGCGACAACACGATGACCAGCGTCATCTTCGGCGACAATGGCAACAATACGCTCGACGGCGGCGCCGGCGACGACACGATCTTCGGCCAGGGCGGCGATGACCTCATCATCGGCGGCCGCGACTCGCTCGCCAGCCGCGACATCAACAACACCATCGATGTCGCCGACCTTCCAGACCAGACCGAGAGCGACGACGGCAATGACACGCTCTATGGCGGCCGCGGCAACGATACGATCCTCGGCGGCCAAGGCAACGACATCCTCGACGGCGGCGACGGCGACGATACGCTGAGCGGCCAGGATGGCGTCGATATATTCAGGGGCGGCGCCGGCGTCGACACGGTAGACTTCAGCAAGGAGAGCCCCTTCCAACTGCTCGTCAACCTCGAGACGAACGTGGCCAGCGGCGGAACCGCCACGGGCGACACCTTCTACAGCATCGAGAACCTGATCGGCTCCGATGACCGCATCGACCGTTTCATCGGTACGTCGGCGGCCAATCATTTCTGGGGCCGGGGCGGCGGCGACTATTTCAACGGCGGCGGCGGCAACGACATACTGGATGGCGGCAATGACGGCGACATCCTGTACGGAGAAGCCGGCAACGACACGATCATCGGCGGCGCCGGCCAGGACTATCTGGATGGCGGCGCCGGCATCGATACGGTCGTCTACGAAGGCAGCTCCGCCAGCGTGACGATCGACCTCGCCAATGGCACGGCCAATGGCGGCGATGGCGATGGCCCGGTGCAGATCGTCGGGCGCGGCACCGTTATCCGGCACGACATCCTGGTCGGATTCGAAAACGCCGTCGGGTCGTTCTTCGACGACCATCTCATCGGCAACGCCCAGGCCAACAAACTTTCCGGCGGCGCCGGCAACGACACGCTGACCGGCGGTGGCGGCGCCGATATATTGAATGGCGCGCCGGCAGCGACACGGCGGACTACGCCGACGCGGCCATCGGGCAAAACCTCAAGCTGGGTGGCGGCAAATCCGGCGGCGACACCTATATCTCGATCGAAAATCTGGCTGGCTCGGGCTTCAACGATCACCTGACCGGCGATGGCGCGGCCAATGTGCTGACCGGCCAGGGCGGCGCCGACAAGATCGACGGCGGCGGCGGCGATGACACCCTGCTCGGCGATTTCGCCTATCAGGGCGATGCTCCGCCACGCCCGGGCATGGGCACCGGCTACGCCACGCTCGGACCGGACGCGACCAACAATTCGGTCTCGACCGCCTTCGACATCTCGAACAACTTCTCGCTGACGGCTGACCCCGACATCTTCGATTCGACGACCACCCTTCACACCACCGTCAACGCCACCGGAAACGGCCTCGGCGGATATTACAGCATCAACCTGGCCGCCGGCACGATCATCACCATCGACATCGATGGCATTGCCGACCCCAATGTCCATGACAGCATCGTCAGGGTGCTGGACAGCGATGGCAATATCGTCGCCCAGAACGACGATGGCGGCAACGACCCCGGCTCCAACAACGGCCGCGATTCGAGCACCAGCTTCATCGTTCAGGAAACCGGAACCTACTATATTGTGGAGGGCGAATGGTCGGACTCCGCTCCCGGCGATGGCTGGGTGGAATCCGTGCCGGAGGGCTCGACTTACAAGCTGAACGTATCGGTCGAATTCCCGCCGGCACCAGCTCAGCCGGGCGTTGCGGGCGCCGATGCGCTCAATGGCGGCGGCGGCAGCGACCTTTTGGATGGCGGGCTGGCTGCCGATACGCTGACCGGCGGCGCCGGCGACGACTATTTCCGCTTCTCGACAGAACTCGGGAACGGCAATATCGACTGGATCAAGGACTTCAAGGTCGCCGACGATACGATCCTGCTGGACAACCTCATCTTTGCCAGCGTTGGCGGCGACGGCGCCCTCGCTTTGGGCTCATTCTACAAGAGCGCAGCCGGTGTTGCTCATGATGCCGACGACCGCATCATCTACGACACCGACAGTGGAATATTGTCTTACGACGCCGATGGTTCCGGACAGGGAGCAGCCGTTCAGTTTGCACACCTGAACACAAATCTGGATCTTTCGGCTGCAGACTTCATTGTCATCTAACGCGTTGCCGGGGGAGGGGTGCCGTCAGGCTCCCCTCCCGCATACCCCAGCGCAGTGAAAAGGGAGAGGACGCGATGACCGACCGCCGCACAGTGTTAATGGCCGCCGGAGTTGCGGCAGTCGCCGCGGCCACCGGGGCAGCGGCAGCGCAATCGCCAGATATTCGCGCGCCAGATATTCGCGCAACAGATATTCGCGGCGCCGTCACCTTTGTGGGCGGCAAGGCTATCCCGGAAGGTCATCTTGAGATCTATCTTGAGGATCCCGCCATTCAGGACAGTGGGCGACGCCGCGCCGCCAAAACCAGCCTCAAGAGCGAGGGCGGCTCAAAGACCATAGAATTTTCCTTGCCCCTGCCCGCAAGCTCGACCGCTTCACCAACGCTGCAGGTCGTTGCGCGCCTGGAGCGTGCGGACGGCTGGCTGGTGGCGCGGGGCAGCGCGCAGTTCCAGGCCGGCTTGCCCGTCCATGTCACACTCAAGGCAGTTATCTATTGAAGGGACGAGATGCCATACCCTGATTGCGAGCCTGCATGCAGCTGACGCCATCGACGCCGCTTACGCTGGTCGGAATCCTGGCGTCCTTTCGACGTGCGTTTTCGGGCATCGTCCTGATGAGCGGGGTCGTCAACGTGCTGACCCTGACCGGCTCGTTCTTCATGTTGCAAGTCTATGACCGCGTCGTTCCGGGTCGCAGCGTGCCGACGCTGGTCGGCCTGGCGGTGCTTGCGGGAACATTGTTCGTGTTTCAGGGAGTGCTGGAGCTGATCCGCTCTCGCCTCATGGTGCGGCTGGGACAGGGGTTGGACGCAAAGCTGAGCCCGTCGGTCTATTCGGCGCTGATGCGCCTGCCGCTGCGCGCCAAGCCTTCCGGCGACGGGCTGCAACCCCTACGGGATCTCGATCAGGTCCGCTCCTTTATCGGCAGTGCCGGACCGACCGCTTTGTTCGACCTGCCATGGATGCCGCTTTATATCGGCATCTGTTTCATTTTTCATTTCTGGATCGGCGTTACCGCGCTTGCCGGCGCCGTTGTCCTGTTTGCACTGACGCTTCTGGCCGAATTCCGGACCCGCGGCCCGACAAGGATCGCCGGACAGCACGCGGCCGTTCGCAGCACGTTGGCCGAAGCGACAAGGCGCAATGCCGAAGCCATGCAGGCCATGGGTTTTGGCGGGCGTATCGCCGAGCGGTGGTCTGCCGTCAATGCCGAGTACCTGAACGCCCATGCGGCGGCCAGCGATGTCGCGGGAACGCTTGGCACGATTTCCAAGATCCTGCGGTTGATGCTGCAATCGGCAATGCTGGCGATCGGCGCTTATCTGGTCATCCAGCAAGAGGCGACCGGCGGCATCATGATCGCAAGCTCGATCATGATGGGCAGGGCGCTGGCTCCGATCGAACTGGCGATAGCGCATTGGAAGGGCTTCATTTCAGCGCGGCAAAGCTGGGCACGCCTGAAGCAGCTTCTGTCCGCGCTGCCGGAAGGCGCAACCGGCGTGACCCTGCCCGCGCCTGTCAGCGCGCTGGCGGTCGAGAATGTCAGTGTCGCCCCGCCGGGCGAACGCACGCCGGTGGTGTGGGATGCAAGTTTTTCACTGGCCAGGGGAGCAGGCCTGGGGGTCATCGGCCCGAGTGCTTCCGGCAAATCATCGCTGGTGCGTACGCTTGCAGGTGTCTGGCTTCCGGCGCGCGGCGCCGTGCGGCTGGACGGCGCGACGCTTGACCAGTGGCCGGCCGACGAGCTGGGTAAACATATCGGCTATCTGCCGCAGGATGTGCAGTTGTTCGACGGCACGATTGCGCAGAACATCGCCCGCTTCGACCCGGATGCGTCGTCCGACATGGTGCTTGCGGCAGCCAAGGCCGCCGGCGTGCATGATCTCGTCGTGCATCTGGCCGACGGTTACGACACAAAGGTTGGCGAAGCCGGCGCCTCGCTGTCGGCGGGGCAACGCCAGCGTGTCGCCCTTGCCCGCTCTCTTTATGGCGATCCCTTCCTAGTCATCCTGGACGAGCCGAATTCCAATCTCGACTCAGAGGGTGAAGTGGCCTTGTCCGCCGCCATCCAGGGCATCAGGGACCGCGGCGGCATCGTTATCGTCGTCGCGCACCGATCCAGTGTGCTGGCCAATGTCGACACCGTGCTGGTGATGGCCAATGGCCATGTGCAGGCCTTCGGTCCGAAGGATGAGGTGCTGAACAAGGTCTTCCGATCGGCGGCACCGCTCAAGGTCGTTGCCGCCACGGAGAGAGGCGTTCCTGCATGAGCGAGGACAGATCCGCTTTGCATCATCGGCAGGTCCGCCGCTATCTCGTGGCTGGCGTTGCTACCTGTCTGCTGCTTGTCGGAGGTGTTGGCGGCCTGGCGGCAGTGACCAAGATGTCGGGTGCGGTGATCGCAGCTGGCCGGCTGGTGGTCGATTCCAATGTAAAGAAAGTTCAGCATCCGACGGGCGGCGTGGTCGGCGAGATCAGGGTGCGTGAAGGCGACCGGGTCAAGGCGGGCGATATTCTGGTGCGGCTGGATGAAACGACAACACGCGCCAATCTGGCGATCGTCTCAAAAGGTCTGGATGAGTTTTATGCACGGTTGGCGCGCCTGGAGGCGGAGCGTGACGGCAAGGACACGATCAGCTTTCCGGACGTTTTGACATCGCGGCGCGACGAAGCCGGTGTCGCCGCATCGATGGCCGGAGAACAATCGCTGTTCGATTTCCGGCACCAGGCGCGGTCTGGCCAGCGATCGCAATTGCGCGAACGGATCGCGCAGTTGAAGCAGGAGAGTGCCGGCCTGACCGAGCAGCTGCAGGCGAAACGCCGCGAGATCGAGCTGATCCAGATCGAGCTGGAAGGTGTGCGGTCGCTCTGGCATCGCAAGCTGATAGGAATCGACCGCATGACGTCGCTGGAACGGGACGCGGTGCGGCTCGAAGGCGAGCATGGCCAGTTGACCGCGGGAATTGCCCAGGTGAAAGGCAAGGCGTCCGAGATCGAACTGCAGATCATCCAGATCGACCAGGATCTTCGCAGCGAGGTCGCGACCGATTTACGCGATACCCAGGGAAAGATCTCCGAGTTCGTCGAACGCAAGGTAGCGGCCGAGGACCAGTTGAAGCGCATCGATCTGCGCAGCCCGCAGGATGGCGTGGTGCTGCAGTTGGCGGTGCATACGATCGGCGGGGTCATCACCCCCGGCGAACAGGTGATGCAGATCGTACCGGTGACGGACGACCTGACCGTTGAAGCGCATATCGCACCGCAGGATATCGACCAGGTGACGATGGGCCAGAATGCGATTTTGCGCCTGTCGGCCTTCAATCGGCAAACCACGCCGGAGCTGACCGGGACGCTGTCGCGGATCTCGGCGGATCTCACCATCGAAGAGCGCACCGGAGCAGCCTTCTATGTGGCGCGGGTGACGCTGCCCAAAACCGAGGTCGCCAAGCTGCGCGGGCTGGCGCTGGCGCCAGGCATGCCGGCCGAAGTGTTCTTCCCGACGGGCGACCGGACGATGCTTTCCTATCTGGTGAAGCCGCTGTCGGATCAGATCCAGAAAGCTTTCCGGGAAGAGTGAAGCCGCACCTTTGAGAGCTGAAGCCTCGGGACCGGCTGGTTGCCGGTCCCCAAGGGGTAGCCCCTACTCCGCTGCCTTATACCCCGCGATGCCCTTGATCTCGAGGAAATCCTCCAGCCCGTATTCGGCGTATTCGCGGCCGTTGCCGGATTGCTTGTAGCCGCCGAATGGCAGGCCGGCGTCCCATTGCGGATAGTTGATGTAGACAGTGCCGGTGCGCATGCGGGCGGCGACTTCGCGGGCCTTCTCGATATCCTTGGCCTGGATGTAGGACGCCAGCCCATAGACAGTGTCGTTGGCGGTGCCGATCGCCTCTTCCACTGTGTCGTAAGGCATGATCGCCAGCACCGGCCCGAAGATTTCCTCGCGCGCGATGCGCATGTCTGATGTGACGTCGGCGAACACGGTGGGGCGGACATAGTAGCCGCGGTTGAGCTCGGCCGGACGCCCCGGTCCACCCGCGACCAGCGTGGCGCCTTCATCTATGCCGGCCTGGATCAGGTCCTGGATCTTGTCGAACTGGATCTGGCTGACCACCGGGCCGAGCTTGGTGCCGGCCGCATCGGCCGGGCCGACGGTCAATTTTTCGGCCGCCGTCTTGGCGTAGCCGGTCGCCTCGTCATGGCGGTCGCGCGGCACGAACATGCGGGTCGGCGCGTTGCAGGACTGGCCCGAGTTGCTGAAGCAGCCGGCGACGCCCTTGCTGACGGCCTTTTCGAGATCGACATCGGGAAACAGGATGTTGGCCGACTTGCCGCCGAGTTCCTGATGCACGCGCTTGACCGTGTCGGCGGCCGCCTTGGCGACCAGGATGCCGGCGCGGGTCGACCCGGTGAACGACATCATGTCGACATCGGGATGGCTGGACAGCGCCTGGCCGACGCCCGGGCCGTCGCCGTTGACGAGGTTGAAGACGCCCTTGGGAACGCCTGCCTCGTCGATGATTTCGGCAAAGATGATGGCGTCGAGCGGGGCGATTTCCGAGGGCTTCAGAACCATGGTGCAGCCGGCGGCAAGGGCGGGGCCGACCTTGCAGGTGATCTGGTTCAGCGGCCAGTTCCACGGCGTGATCAGGCCGACGACCCCGATCGGCTCCTTGACGATCAGCGACGAGCCCTTGACGTGGCGGAATTCGAACGACTTCAGCACCTCGGCCATCTTCCGCAGATGTGCCAGGCCAATGCCGACCTGGCTGTCGAGTGCCATCTGGCGCGGCGCGCCCATCTCGCGCGATACGGCCAGCGCCAGATCGGCGCTGCGCTTCTTGTAGACCTCGATTATGCGGTTGAGGATATCGAGGCGCTCCTCGACCGAAGTGAAGCCGAATGTCTCGAAGGCGCGCTTGGCGGCCGCAACCGCCTTGTCGACATCGGCCTTTGAGCCGAGCGAAATCTGCGCGAAAGCATCTTCGTTTGACGGGTCGATGACGTCGAGTGTGCTGGGCACGACAGGATCGACCCACACGCGGTCGATATAGAACTGCAGATTGTGTGACACGGGCTTCTCCTCGGGGGATTCTGAATTGATGGGGGCGATCGCCAGATCGTCGTATCGGGGATAACGATGGGGCGAGAGCGATGTCAAACGCAAGGGCGGGCGATTGAGCCTACGGCTACAGAAGCGTGTGCCCCGCCGCGACCAGAAGCCCCCTTGCCGCGGCTTCATCCTTGGCTTTGACGAGCAGATGGTCACCATCGAAGGTGGATACCAGAAAAATGCCGAGTTCGCTTTCCGACAATGGCTTTATCACCGACACGACGATGCCGGTTTCGTCGAAGGCAAAGGGACCTTGGAGTTTCAGGGCGACCCAGTCCCTGTCATGCTTCACCCCGTCCGGCACCCGATCCTGCAGGCAGACGACCGAAAGCTCGTCCTCTGTCCTGGTGATGCTGACGAAGCCCGGCCCGTCCGCCCAGCCGGGAATGCTGTCTTTTGCTTCGAGGCGCGAAACCGCATACCGCCCCGTGAGCGGCTTCAACCGGACCCTGACTGCCATCCGATCCTCCCTGTTATCGGCCACCCAGTTTCTTGCTCATATAGACCGTCATGCCGTTCATGAACGGCTCCTCCCGGTCGATCGTATAGCCATGCCGTTTGTACAACAACACATTGGCCATGAAGGCGCCGTTGGTCAGCAGGCGCAGCTCGAAGCAGCTGGCCTCCAGCGCCTTCTGCTCCGCCCGTTCCAGCAACAGCCGGCCGATGCCCCTGCCCTGCGCCTGTGGCGCGACGCAGACATTCTCGATCCAGAGATGATCGTCGGCCGGCATGGTCTCGATCATGCCGACGATGCGGCCATTTTCGATGGCGAGATCGAACGGATGTTCGGCGACCGCCTTGTCATAGTCGGCGCGCATCGGCAGCGGCTCGCGGCCGATCAGAGGCACCCATTTGGCATAGGCGGCACGCACAATGTCCCTGATGGCGGCAGCGTCCGCCGGTTGGGCCGGCCGAAACAGGATGGAAGAATTGGACATGGCAAAGGCTCCAGACATGAAAACCCCGCCGGCAGACGTCGCGGGCGGGGCTGGAACGAACGAACCGGAATTTTATTGGGCCGGTCCTTTTCGTCGCGCAAACAGCTTGCCGCGCTGCGTGGTGCAGGAACGGCGTCGCTTGGCGATGGCGAACGAGAAAACGAACATGACGCCACGCTGGAGCAGGAAGCGCGGCGCTGTCAAGATTTTGGCGTTGGCCCAGCCTCCGAGTTGACCCGCGCGGCTAGAGCGGGCGGCGCCGGCAAGGCCATAAGTGTACTGCCAGGCAACGCCAGTCTTCACCTTGCGCGGTGGTTGCTCGCCTAAACTGCTGCGCCGTCGAGTAGGGCTCTCGTACGCGTACAAAAAAACAGCAACAGCTAATATTGTTGGACATTCAACCTACCATTGGTTCAAATTTCTATTTGATCTAATCTTGGCATCATAATATAAGCGGAGAAGCACTGGACGGGCTGACGGGGGGGGCGCCATGCATCGAGGGCTGGCAAAGCGTACAATCTCACGTTTGTTAGGCGCGATGACGGTCGTCTACGCGCTCGCGGGCACGACGTCAGCGCTCGGGCAGTCTTGTAGTCCCACACAGACAGCTCATGCTTTTAGCTTTACTGGCGGCGACCAGTCCATCTCGGTTCCTGGCAACACCCATTCCGCCACAGTATACCTCAAGGGAGCGCAAGGCGGGGTTGGCAAGAGCGGCGCCGGCACCATCGGGGGCAGCCCATTGAGCCCAGGCGGCGCCGGCGGGCTCGGCGGCCAGGTGAGCGGTTCCTTGACTGTCGCGCCGGGTGACATCCTTTCTGTCGGCGTTGGCGGCCGTGGCTCGCTCGCGGTCAATCCCGGTGGCGCGAGCGGTACTCCCGACGGCGGCAATGGTGGCGGGGCGACCGACCTGCGGCTGGGCGGAACCCGCCTGGCAATTGCTGGCGGCGGTGGCGGCGGTGGCAACGGGGGCTGGCACACTACAAATTCGATAGCTGGTGGCGCCGGTGGCAAGAGCGGGGGATCCGGCTCGGCAGGAACCGATGTTTCGGGCGGCCTTGGCCCCTTTGGCGGTGAAGGTGGCACTGTAGGTGCCGGTGGCGCGATCGGCGCTGGGTGCGATAGTTTTCCTGGCACGGCCGGTCAGACAAATGGCCAAGGCGGAACTGCACGAAATTTCTCAGGGTCTTTCCTGGGCGCCGGATATGCTGGTGGCGGCGGTGGCGGGGCTACTGTCGGCGGCGGTGGTGGCGGCGCAGGCGTCGGCACGACCTCGTGCCAGCAGAACTGGAACGGCGCCGGCGGCGGCGGCGGCGGCGGATCATCGGATGCCGGCTCGCTGCAATCGGCTGCGGTGGCGGAAGGCGTCAATTCAGGCGATGGGTCCGCATTGATCTGTTTTGATGAGCCGCTCTATGTGATCAGCGGCACGGCGAGCGGTCAGACCGGGACGGTGAGTTTGAAATTGACATCAAGCTCGCCGGCAGGGACGCAAACCAGGGACGTGAATGTCGGCGATACCACCTTTGCCTTTGCGGATGGCCTGCTGACCGGCTCCAACTGGAGCGTTGAGGTTACTGCCAAGCCGGCCGACCAGACATGCACGGTCACGACGGCCTCGGGCACGGTGGCGGGAGCCGACGTGACCAATCTTGTCCTGTCCTGCACCACGGTGACGGTGGAGTTTTCGCCGGCAACATTGCCGAATGCACATATTGGCACGCCGTACAGCCAGACCATCACCGCAAGCAGCCCCAATGGCGGCGCCGCACCCTACACCTTCACCGTGGTTTCCGGCTCGGTGCCTCCCGGCCTCGCACTCTCGCCTGGGGGTACACTGGCTGGCACACCCACTGTCGCGGCCAATTACGATTTTACGGTGCGGGCCACGGACAGCAACGGCTTTACCGGCCAACGTGACTACACTGTGGTCGTCGAGATCCACTTGCCGTCGGCACAGGACCACACGCTGGACGTGATGGCCGGAACGACCGGGTCCCTCGACCTGACGCAAGGGGCTACGAATGGGCCGTTTACCAGCGCCACGATTGCCTCGCCGCCGCCGAGCGAAGCGGGCACGGCTTCCATTGTGCCCGATGGCGGCGCTTATATCCTGCAGTTTGCCGCGGCAGCCGCCTTTGCCGGCACAACCAGCCTGACCTACACGCTCTCGAATGCCGACGGAACGTCACCTCCGGCAACCGTGACCATCAACGTCACGGCACGGCCCGACCCCTCCCGCGATCCGGAAGTGATCGGCCTGATTCGGGCACAGGTGGAGGCGGCAAAGCACTTCGCCGACATTCAGATCCAGGGATTTGGACAGAGGCTGGAACAGCTCCACAATGAGGGCGACCAGCGCCACAATTCGATAGGCCTCAGCGTTGCCGTCCAGCAATCGTCGGACAATCCCGACGCATACGCTCAGCAGCAGAATGCGGCGAACGATCCGGCGCTCGCCGCAATCGCCACGGCATCGTCGCAGTCCACTTACGGAGCGCCCAATCCGGAGCGCATTCAGCCCAACGCCAACGCAAAGCAGGACAGGACCTCGACCGGCGCGTCGCCGATCAAGACCGGACAGTCTTCAACTGGCACGGACGTGGACACCCAGACGTCGTCACTGCCGGCCGAGAACCCATTTGGCGAACTGGCCTTCTGGAGCGGCGGCTACGTCAATTTCGGCACCGATGACGATGGAGCCATCAAGCTCGACCATACGCTGGTCGGCGTGAGCGTCGGTGCCGACTACCGCTTTTCCCCGACCTTCACCGCCGGTCTCGGGTTTGGCTATGGCCATGACGTCACCGACGTCGGGAGCAACGGCACCGAAAGCCGCGCCCATGCCATCTCGGTCGCCGCCTATAGCAGCTACCGCCCGGCGCCAGGTTTTTTTGTCGATGGCCTTGCCGGCTATGGCGCCCTCAATTTCGACAGTGAGCGCTATGTGACCGATACCGGCGATTTCGCGTCTGGAACGCGCGACGGAAGCCAGGTCTTCGGGTCGCTGACGGCGGGCTACGAATTTCGCCGGCCGGACTCTCTGATATCACCCTATGGACGTCTGTCGGGGTCCCACTCCACGCTTGGCGGCTTCACCGAGACGGGTGGCGACATCTATAATCTGACCTTCGGCAAGCAGACCGTCGACACGCTGTCGGGCACCCTTGGCCTGCGCATCGAGAACAACATTCCTACCAGCTGGGGTCTGCTCACACCGCGCGCGCGCTTTGAGTATACGCACGACTTTGCCGGCTCCAGCCGCGTCAGCCTCGGCTATGCCGATATCGGCACCACGCCCTACGCGCTGGACGCAGATGCCTTTTCCAACGACTATTTGTCAATCGGGCTCGGCGTCGATGCGCAAATCGGCGGTATTGCCTTCGGGCTGAACTACAGCACCGCGGTCGGCAGCAACGGCGACAGCCAGGACCATACGATCGCCGCGCGAATTGGGATGAAATACTAGGGCATGATCCCAAAAAGTGGGGTTAGATCGTGATGGGAATTCATCATGATCTAGGGCGGCTCCAGGTTTCGCCCGGCCGCTCTCTCATTCTGACCTCGGCCGCCCTAAACGTTCACAAAAATCGATCATTCCAACAAGAACAATTCGTTGGAAAGATCGATTCTGGAATGACATTCTCCTGAGGTACTTGCCTGGAGAATTGCATTGTCTGCCGCCGCCCAGCTAGCGAACGATATTCCGATCAGCATGATTTCCGCCGACCTGGCCGTGGGCGGGAAGCGGCTCGATTCCGTGTGGAATGGCGTCATCCCCGGTATCGTGCTGGTGGCGATGATCACGGGGGTGGCCTTCTCGGCTCATAATGTCTCCGGCTTCGCGCTGTTCAGCCCGATGATCCTCGCCGTCGTCGCCGGCCTGATCTATTCCAACGTGCTCGGCACCCCCGCCCACGCCAAGGCCGGCATCGCCTTCTCGCAGAAGCGCCTGCTGCGCTTTGCCATCGTGCTGCTCGGCTTTCAGCTGACGCTCGGCCAGGTCGTCTCCATCGGCGCCGGCGGCGTCGGCATCGTGGCGCTGACCCTTGGAGCGACCTTCGTCTTCACCATCACGCTTGGCCGGCTGATCGGCGTCGACGCCAAGCTGGCGCAGCTGATTGCCGCCGGCACCTCGATCTGCGGCGCTTCGGCGATCGTTGCCACCAACATCGTCACCGATGCGCGTGACGAGGACGTCACTTATGCCGTCGCCTCGATCACGCTGTTCGGCACCGTCGCCATGCTCGGCTTTCCGCTGCTGGCGCCGGCGCTCGGCCTCGACCAGCACGCATTCGGCCTGTGGGCCGGCGCCTCGATCCACGAGGTGGCACAGGTCATCGGCGCCGGCTTCCAGAACGGCGCCCAGTCCGGCGAGATCGCCACCGTCGCCAAGCTGACCCGCGTCGCCATGCTGGCGCCGATGGTCATCGCGCTCGGCCTGATGGCGCGCCGCAAGAGCAATGGCGATCGCCCAAGCGACCAATCCGGTGCGCGGCCGCCGATGCCGTGGTTCGTCGCCGCTTTCATCGCCGTCGTGGCGCTGAACAGCCTGGTTGCCGTGCCGGCCGAAGTGAAGTCGGCCATGGCGTTCGCCACCACCATCATGCTGACCATGGGGCTCGCCGCCATGGGTCTGCAGGCCAACATTTCGCAGCTGCGCTCGCGCGGCCTTCGCCCGCTGGCGCTCGCCTCCTGCGCCTTCCTGTTCATCGGCTGCTTCAGCCTGATGCTGGTGAAGTTCGCTTAATCCTCGAACGAACGCGCCGCGACATAGATCGCGGCAAGCGCCTCGATGCCGGCCTGGTCGTCCTTGTCGAAGCGGCCGGGCGTCGGGCTGTCGAGGTCGATCAGGCCGAAGACGCCGTCATTGTCCCTCAGCAGCACGACGAGTTCCGAGCGCGAGTCGGCGTCGCAAGCGATGTGGCCGGCAAATTCATGCACATCCTTGACCAGCATCGACATTTCGAGATCGATGGCGGTGCCGCACACGCCCTTGCCGACGGCGATGCGCACGCAGGCCGGCTTGCCCTGGAACGGTCCAAGCACCAGCTCCTCGTCCGACGCCAGGAAATAGAAGCCGGCCCAGTTGAGATCGGGCACCATCTGGAAGATCAGCGCCGATGTGTTGGCGGCGTTAGCGACGGAGTCGCTCTCGCCTTCCAGCAGCGCCTTCAACTGGGTGGCCAGTTCGCGGTAGAAGGCCGGCTTGTCGGTGCTGTCGATGGTCTGGGCCGCAAACATGGCGTCGTCTCCATTGCCGGCGGGCCAAAAAGCCCGTTACATTTCCTGTCTGCCACCAATGACGCTCCCAGGAAATACACAATTGTGAATACCGACCGTGCCAGCCAAACACACGACCGGGCGCAACCCGCAGCGAGCGAAGGTCCCCTCACCTTCGCCGTTCTGGTCTTTCCCGGCTTTCCGATGATGGCGTTCAGTTCGGTGATCGAGCCGCTGCGCGCCGCCAATGTGCTGGCCAAACGCGATTGTTACGGCTGGGTGATCGTCGGCGCCGACCAGGGCACGGTCGAGGCATCCAATGGGGTTGTCATACAACCGGGATTCTCAGCGTTCGGCGCGCCGAAGGTCGACCGCATCGTCGTCTGCTCCGGCGGCAATGCCGACCTCGTCGTCGCCGACGATGCGGTTGCCTGGATGCGCAAGAGCCTGCGCGCCGGCGCTCACATAGGCGCGGTGGCCGACGCCGCCTTCTTCCTCGCCAGGGCCGGCCTGCTCGACGGCCATGCCTGCACCTTGCACTGGACCAGCCAGGCGGCATTCACCGAGGCCTTCCCGGATATCGAGCTCCGGCGCGATCTCTACGTCATCGACCGCAAGCGCTTCACCTCGGCCGGTGGCGTCGGCAGCCTCGACATGATGCTGGAGATCATCACCAACGATTATGGCGGCGAGCTCGCGGCGGGCGTTGCCGAATGGTTCGTGCACAGCCCCTTGCGTTCGAGCGTCGACCGCAAGCTGATGCCGCTCAGGCTGCGCACCGGCGTCCAGAACGAACTGGTGCTGTCGGCCATCGCCATCATGGAGGATGCGGTGGAAGAGCGGCTCGGCATGACGGAGCTGGCGGCAAGGCTCGGTGTCTCCTCCGACAAGCTGGAGCGCAATTTCCGCACCGAGCTCAGCATTTCGCCCAACGGCTACTACCGTCGCCTCAGGCTGCGGCGCGCCGCCGACCTTCTGGCGCATTCGACGCTGATGGTGCGAGACGTGGCGCTGGCCTGCGGCTTCGCCTCGATGTCGAGTTTTGCCAGGGCTTTTCGCGAAGAGCATGGCCACGCGCCGAAGGCGATGCGGCGGCATTAGGGACGCTTATCGGCCACGCCGAGTTCCCGCCCACCCCCTCTGCCCTGCCGGGCATCTCCCCCGCAAGGGGGGAGATTGGGAGCTCGGCGGTTTTCGGAAATCACCAACGCTGGGGTGCTGACGCGGCCAGCGAAGCTGCTAATCTCCCCCCTTGCGGGGGAGATGGCCGGCAGGCCAGAGGGGGGTGTGACGGATCGTTGCCGAACGACTTCTACTGCGGCATTTCGCACGACATCTGCGGATTCTCGCACAGACATTCTGCGGTTCGTAGCTATGTTCAGGTCTTCAGGAGGCGCACCATGAGCATCGTCGTTTTCGACCCGGACAGCACCGAGGATGTGGATTTCAAGGACCGCATGCGCCACCCGGTCGCGGCCGACTCCGCCGGCGGCATGTGGCTGTCGGATACCGAGCCGTCCTTCATCGATGCCGACGCCTTGCGCAAAGGGCGGCTGGCGAAACTGCGCGGCTGGATGCGCGAGGCGGGCTATGGGGGCGTCGTTTTGTTCGACCCCTACAACCAGCGCTACGCCACCGGCTCGCGCAACATGTTCGGCTATTTCCTGCGCAACTCGACGCGGTATTTCTTCATCCCCACCGACGGGCCGATCGTGCTGTTCGAGTACCCGCAGAGCTACCATGTCTCGATGGTGCTCGACACGATCGACGAGGCGCGGCCGTCCAAGCTGGTATGGTCTTCGGTGTCGGGCCGCGACGACGAAACCGCCGGCCCCTTCGCCGACGAGATCGCCGAGCTTTTGACGAAGCACGGCGGCGGCTCGATGAAGCTCGGGCTCGACCGCTGCAGCCATTTGCAGGCGCTGGCGCTGGAAAAGCGCGGCTGCGACGTCAGGGATTGTCAGGGCGAAATCCTGGCGGTGCGGGCGGTCAAGACGCCCGAGGAAGTCAAATGCCTGCAGGTGTCGATGGCGGGTGCGGAAGCCGCCGTCTACGCCGTGCGCAAGGCGATAAAACCCGGCGTCTCCGAAAATGAGCTGTTCGCCATCATGTATGGCGAGGTGATCCGCCAGGGCGGCGAGTTCATCGAGACGCGGCTCCTCACCTCGGGACAGCGCACCAATCCGTGGTTCAACGAGGCCAGCGGCCGCAAGATCCGGCCGGGCGAGCTTCTGGCGCTCGATACCGATACGATCGGCTGCTATGGCTATTATTCCGATTTTTCGCGCACCTTCCGCTGCGGGCCGGGCAAGCCGACCGGCTATCAGAAATCGCTCTACCGCATGGCGCACGACCAGGTTCAGCACAACATTTCGATCGTCAGGCCGGGCATGGCTTTTCGCGAGATCGCCGAAAAGGCGTGGAAAATCCCGGACCGTTTCGTCGACCAGCGCTATACCTCGGTGATGCACGGCGTCGGCATGCATGGCGAGACGCCGTTCATAGCGCACGCCATGGACTATGAAACCTACGGCCGCGACGGTGTTGTCGTGCCCGGCATGGTGGTGAGCGTGGAAAGCTATATCGGCGAGAAAGGCGGCCGCGAGGGCGTCAAGCTGGAGGACGAGATCCTGATCACCGACACCGGCACCGAGCTTCTGTCGCGCTTTCCCTACGAGGATGAATTTCTGGAGAAGCAGGTTTGATCGCAGCGTCCCTCACTAACGTCAGCGCGGTATCGCAAACCTTCGGGAATAGTCGCGGCAGCTATGCCTTCGTCATCCTAGGGCGAAGCAAGGAGCGCAGCGACGCGGCGCAGACCCTAGGATCCATGCCGGGACTCCTCCGCGCCGCAACGGAGCAAGTTCTGCTCCGCCGCATTCCTTGGCCAATGTCACGGCATGGACTCCAGAGCGCCGCAACGGTGCAGATCCTGCACAGTTGCACTGCACGGTCGACGTCACGGAATGGATCCCAGGGTCTCCGCGACGCCGCTGCGCGGCTGCTTCGCCCTGGGATGACGAAGTTCGGAGGACGACGACCAATCTCCATCGCTTGCGCTGCCCTTGCGAGAAGAGCGGCGGCGTTGGTCGCGAACCAAGGCCTATCCGCATGAAAAGCCCCATCTCGATCAAACGCGGCACGGTCGCCGCGGCGTTCATCGACCTCCAGGAAGAGCATCGGCAGGACAAGCGCTATCTGGTCGAAGGTTTTGGCGAGGTGCTGGCCAACGTCCAGCGCCTGCAGGCGGCGGCGCGGCGCAACTTCGTGCCGCTGTATCACTGGGCCTATGTCGTCGATACCGCCAAGGCGCGGCCGTTCCATCCGCTCGATGCCGACGGCAAGTCGGCTTTTTCCGACAAGAGCGATCCGCTGACGGAAATCTGCCCGGAAGTGGCGGCCGCGGCCGGCGAGACGATGCTGGTCAAGACGCAGGCCAGCGCCTTCGGCGCCGGGCCAGCCGCAACCGAACTCAAGGCGCGCGGCATCGAATGGCTGATCGTCGCCGGCGTCTGGACCGAGGCCTGCATCGACGCCACCGTCAAGGACGCGGTCGCATCCGGCTTTCGTGTGCTTCTGGTCAAGGATGCCTGCGGCAGCGGCAGTGCCGCCATGCACCAGACCGCCATCCTCAACCTTGCCAACCGGCTCTATGGCGGCGCCGTCACCAACACGATAGACGCGTGCCGGCTGATGGCGGGCGACACCGTCGATGCATGGCGGGTCGAGGGCTCGGTGCCGCTGCGCTTCACCTTTGAAAACGCCGAACGGCTCTACGGCGAGATCTGAGAGATGGGCACGATCCACAAGCTCAAGACCGCCAGGCGGGGGAAATACGCCACCCTGCTCGACCCGGCGCTGTGGGAGTATATCGACCTGGTCAATGACTGGTTCCCGCCAGAGACCGCCGAACTTCCGATCGCCGAGCAAAGGTCGGTCTATGATGCGATGTGCCGCGCCTTCCATCAGGGTTATCCCAAGGGGGTTTCGGCCAGCGACGGCATCATCGCCGCCGATGAAGGACACGCCATCCCGATCCGCTACTACCGGATGGCGGGCAAGCCCGTGCGCGCCGTCATCGTCTACTATCATGGCGGCGGCTTTGTGCTTGGCGGGCTCGACAGCCATGACGACATCTGCGCCGAGATCTGCGCCGGCACCGGTTTCGACGTTGTCTTGGCCGACTACCGGTTGGCGCCGGAGCATCCGCACCCGGCCGCCTTCGACGACGCGCTGACCGTGTTCGAATGGGCGGCTGTGACAACGGACCTGCCGATCGTGCTTGTCGGCGAAAGCGCCGGTGGCAACCTTGCCGCCGCGGTCGCGCACGCCTCGCGCCGCCACCTGCGCCGGGCGGTCGGCCAGGTGCTGATCTATCCCGGCCTCGGCGGCGACGAGAGTGCCGGCTCCTATGTCGAACATGCCGACGCACCGCTGTTGACACTGCGCGACATCGCGTTCTACCGCAACATTCGCTCCGCCCCGGCACAGCCGCCCGACGACCCGACTTTTTCGCCGCTGAGCGACAATGACTTCTCCGGCCTGCCGCCGACTGTCATCATCACTGCCCAGTGCGATCCGCTGTCGTCGGACGGCGAGACCTATCGCGACCGCGTCGTTGCCGCCGGCGGCCGCGCCTGGTGGTATGAGGAGCCGCGGCTGGTGCACAGTTTTCTGCGCGCCCGCAAAAGTGTTCCGCGCGCCGGCGAGGCGTTCGTGTGCACGCTTGCGGCCATCGCCGCCGTCGCAGTGCTCGGCAAGAACGATGAAGCGCTGATCTCCCCCCTCGTGGGGGAGATGGCCGGCAGGCCAGAGGGGGGCGCGAAGGATCGCGGCCCTTCAGTATCCTAAATCAACGCAACGATTATCTGTGAAGATACTCCAGTCGGCAGACGGGATGGCGGGACAGCGCCCCCCTCTGTCCTGCCGGACATCTCCCCCACAAGGGGGGAGATTGTCCGTCTACCTCTGCGGAGTGGCGCACAAGAATTGCGGAAATGAGAACATTTCCCGGGATCGGCCCGCTTTATCATCACCTGCTCAGGCAACGGCGCCCGATGATCGCATCCGCCCCCCAGCGGAGGCGGACCGTCGGGGCGCCCAACAAAAGAGGGAACAACGATGAAATTCATGCTGACCGACCGCAATTTGCACCCGCAGGCGAAGCCCGTTGCCGATGATTTCAGGAAAGGCGGCGTCAACCGGCGCGAATATCTCGCCATCATGGCCGGCTTCGGCGTCAGCGCGGCCGGAGCACTGGCATTGGGCGGCCTCAGCGCGTCGCCCGCCCGGGCAGAGGAGCCGAAGCGCGGCGGCACCTTGCGCGTCGCCATGAACGTCAAGGGTTTCAAGGATCCGCGCACCTTCGACGGTGTCGAGATGTCCAATGTGGCGCGCCATTGCAACGAATATCTGGTGCGCTGGAACCGCGACTTCACCTTCGAGCCGTGGCTGCTCGAAAGCTGGGAAACCAGCGACGACGCCAAGACGCTGACGCTGCATGTGCGCAAGGGCATCGCCTGGTCGAATGGCGACGCCTTCAACGCCGATGACGTCATCCACAATCTCAGCCGCTGGTGCGATGCTTCCGTCGCCGGCAATTCGGTCGCCGCACGCATGGGCGCGCTGGTCAATGCCGACACCAAGAAGCCGGTCGATGGCGGCATCGAGAAGGTCGACGACTTCACCGTAAAGCTCAATCTGCCGAAACCCGACATTTCGCTGATCGCCGGCATGGCCGACTATCCCGCGCTGATCATGCACCGCTCCTATGAGGGCGGCGACGACCCGATGAAGGCGCTGGCGATCAACACCGGCCCTTTCGTACTTGTCATCTGGTACGGCGTTAACATTTCTGTTGTTAATGGGAATGTAAATCCC
>NZ_JAMYMP010000051.1:0-26633 GCF_040318615.1 Mesorhizobium sp. M1078 | reverse complement strand
TTCGCGTAAAGATATGTTGTCGCAATTGCGCTTGCCGCAAGTAGCAACCTGCGGATGACGAGAGGCAAAGTCGTGGTATTGTCGGAATCAGCCATGACCCGAGCTCGCTGAAGTTTGGTTGTGGTTGGCCTGGGCAGATGCTGCACCATCCGTCCGTCAACCAGATTGCAAATTGTCTAACGTCCGTCATTTAAGCTGACATTCGCTCCAAAGTCAACCAAAAAGTCTGATTTTAACTGATGAGCCAAATTTCCGTGGAGCAATGCAGAGGCGCCAGAGCGATGCTAGGCTGGAGCCAAGCTGAACTAGCAGAATCTGCAAGTGTTTCGCGCGCTACGGTTGTGGATTTCGAACGAGGATTGCGCGTCCCACATCGCAACAACCTCGGTGCCATTCGTGAAGCGCTCGAAGCTGCCGGTATAGAATTTATTCCGGAGAACGGCGGCGGTGCTGGCGTGCGCCTGGCCAAACGGCGCTAGCGGCGGCGAACGCACCGTTTCGTGCGATTTGCCCAAATCTGAAGCCATCCTGGTGTGCGAATTGAAGACAAATACTTCGGTTTAGGTGACCCGTTGCAGACACCAACTTCCGGCCCCTTTCGCGCCAAAAAGCGGACATTTGAGTTCGCACGCACCAAGGACCGGCTTGGGGCCGGGAGCAGACAATCCGGTTTCGTCGATGGATGGTAGGATAGCTGCCGTTCCATTGAGAAGCGAAGCTGACATCCGCAAAAAAAGCGCTCAGACGCCGCGAGCCGTTCCCCTAACCCTACTTAAATTTCGCAGGTTTGATAGAATCTGCTTGTCCACCTGTTCCTCCGAGCAGTTCCAGAGTTCGCTGAGAACCGGATATGCCATGGCCACGTCCCAAGGAAATAAAGGTGCGCCGTTCATCTGGGCGAACGGCGAATCCGTTTCAGTTAGAATTCGCTCGCGCGGCATCAATTCCACGAGCTTCCTTCCCTTAGCTGACCCCATCATGGAAGGCCCGATGCTAAACCAGCAATCCAGCTGAATGGCCCTCTGAAGTTCGCGAGTGCTCCCCGAGAACCAATGTAGGATCGGAGTTCCAGCCGTCGGTTCAGCTTCTAAGAGATCCAAGACTTTCGAGGCCGCACGCCGCGAGTGCAAACTGATGATACGACCGCCTGCGTTGCTGCAAGCCAGCAAAATCCGCCGCAAAGTCTTCATCTGCAACTCAAAGCTCCCGCTCAAATACGGACTGCCATCGAGGCCGACCTCGCCGACGTAGTTCGTTTCCGGCAGAAAATGTTCGAAGAGAGCTATCTCCGTGTGGCGCTCGTGCACCAGTTCTGGGTGGAGGCCAAGAGCGATCTGAATACGCCGTCTGTCTCCGATGAGCCGCTTTGTGCCGGTCCACGCTTTCGGCGTGGTTGTGACCGCGAGAACGTATACGCCTTTCTTTTCGGCTTCGTCCAAGATCGGTTCCGGATCTTTGAACAGGTCAATGTGGCAATGAAAATCGATCAAAGGACGCCTTGCACTTGTAAAAATTTCTTGAGCTCGTCGAGCCCTCGCTCGGCCACACCGTGGGCTAACGCCGTATCTCCGACGATCGCCGAATTCAAGGCGCCGCCTATCCATTCTTCCGCGCCGAGAGTGTCAACCGTGTGTACCGCGACAGCGACCGAACGGACGTCATCGAAGTCCCGGAAGCGGCGGCCCGGCGTTCCGAGTGCATCATATTTGTAGGCGGGCGTTGTATCAGCCACACCCCACTTTAAAAAGGACGAGCGCCTTACCAAACATGGCACACAGCGACCGCACTGACGGAAGCCGGTGCGGGCATAGCGGCCGCAGCTGGTGGAAGATCCGATGAGTTGCTGCAGAAGCGGCTGGTTCTTGCAATCGGCGAGCATCTCCCCTTTCGTCTTGTATTGGTACGGATTGACCAGCTTCACGTTCAGCCCTGCGGCATTGAGTACCTCTTGAATCTTCGCGAGGTAGAACGGATGGGTCGTGCGTGTGCTCAGCGAACCAAGACGCATCGGCGTTAGCGGCACGTTGAGGCTGATAAACCCGTTCTCGGGGACGAAAAGCTCAACAGCCGCGCCCTTCCCGTAGCTTTGGAGGCATGTTGCGGCGAGAATCCCTATACCGAAAAACATCATAGATCGTGCGCGTTGCGATCTTTCCGACGGCCCCGGTGGTGAGGCGTTGTGATTTACTTGCAGGTGCATCGCCTGCTTGGCAATCCGCTGAGCGAAGGCGCGTTGGTCGTGCTTGTCGCCCTTGGCAATCTGGCTGACCAAGAAAGGCACGTGACCTGCCGCCACAAGATCGATCGCACCGATTAGGCTGTCCATGCCACCGGACAGCAAGCAGACGACATCTTCGTTACGGACTTTGATCGGATTGGGCGGCCCCGGGAGGTATCCTCCTTCGATGAATTCCAGCTTCCAAATGTCGGCGGTCAAGAAGCGAAGAGCTTCCTCAAGTCGCGGCGCGGCAGTGTTCCAAAAATGTGGATCGATCACAGCAACCGTTAGCTTGATCTGACGTGTCCATCCATCAGCGCTTGTCGTTCGGGTTGTGCTTTCGTCTGCGGCGATCACGGAAAGCGCGATCGACAAGAAATCCCAGGCGCGTGCCGCAGGACTCAGACCGAGCGCTCGTACTACCGGCGGGATTGTTGCTCCGACAGCTCCGATATTTGGCGAGGGTCGATGGCCGTACAGGACGAAGGGGGTATCAATGCCGAGCGGCAATGGCGTCCCGGCTGGAGCGCAACCAACTGTTGTCATAGGTAGCTCTCGAAAATTTCGAATGTGCCGCGCAGGATCGCATTGGACATCGCCGTCGCATTCTGTCTGTTCATTGGCTGCGCGGCTCGCTGCGCCCTGAAAGCACGGGCTACCTCCTGACGCACATAAGACTTCATCTCCTGCAGCCGTTCGACGCCTTCCGAATAGGAATCCGCCTTGTCGAGGACCGCCTTTCCGACATCGAGTTCGATACGATGAGCAAGATCGTGCGCGATATAGCCCTCAACCACCGCATCGATCTGCGCCGCATTCAGATTTGTGAGTTCGGCGTTAGGATCTGTGTCGAGCAACTCAGAGAGCGATCGGGACACTGAATCGCGCGCTGCCTCGCCATCTTGAGTTCCGTCGACGGGAGCAAGTGCGCTGGCAATAATATCTGCGATTTCGCTCTGCGATTTGCCTACGAGTTGTGCCGGGTCCACCGCCACTCCTGGCGGGATTGGCGTTCCTGTCCGGAGCGCGTCGAGCACGCCAAAGAGCCCGCCTGCTCTCTGGGCCGTTCCGCCCATACGCCGCGCGGCCGTGGATGATCCGCCGAGACCGCTACGGGAATAATGACCAAGGCCACGCCTGAGGTCATCCTGCGAGCCGCTACGGGCGAAGCGCCCAAGATTGGTGCGCGCCTGCTGGAATCGCCGCGGCGGCGCTTTCGGAACGGGTGGCGGCAACGGCGGAGGCTGTGGAGGTTCAGGTGGTGGAGGCGGCGGCGCAGGCGGCGATGGTTGACCGGGCACTCCGGGAACGGCGGGAGTCGGTTGCGGCGGCTGGGGTTGCGGCGGCTGCGGTTGCCCGGGCGCTGCCGGAACCCACTCGGGAACTAGTGGGACATCTTTACCCGGCCCACGGCTAGACGTGGAGGTGCCCATTATTTCCCCGCTTTCTTCGACGCCGCGGCGATGGCTCTTTTCACAGGGTCCTTGATATCGGCTTTGCTTGCCCAGCCGCTCAAGACGGACGTTGCCCATGGCTTATCGGCAAGCAGAGGCACAATCGCCGCCGTAAGTTGCGGGCCAGGTAGCCCAGCGAGAAATCTTGTGATCGTCTGGACATGTTCGCCGGTCGCTTGGGCAAGCGTCAGCAATCCGAACAACTCGTTCGGTGTGCCCCATGTATTGAGCGTTCTGGACCGCCCGAGAATGCGCTCGGTAATGATCCCAAGCTCTTGCGCAGGAAGAGCCTTCAGTTTCGTGCCGACAGCCGCGCTCTCCGCGTTGAGCTTTACGACAGCCTCAAGAAGTTCTGCGCCTTCCGACGAAAGCCTGTCGGCTGCTGTGATGATCGGCGTGTGCTCTCTGCTTACATAGACCACGCCTTGCAGATTCAGATCTGCAAGCGGCGGCTGCAGCGCCAGCCACTCGCGTACGAACTCGCTATTCCAATCCCCTTCGAGCTTCGGGATTTCCGCATTCTTGCGGGCAGCTTCCTCCCAAGGTGCCAGAAAGACCGGCTTTCCATCGCTGCTCTCGTTGATGGCGGCAAGGAGCTCGGCATATGCCTTTTCCGATCCGCAGCGCTCGAACAACAACATCTTCGCCAAGGCCGTCTCGTCCACGCTGACCTTCTGGGCACGAGCCATCGACATGCGAATGGATAGTGTGTTCAGAAAACGCTTTATCAGGCGAGGATTACCCGCAATCTTCGACGAAGTCGTTAGAATCGGAGCGATGCGGTCTGCCAAATCCAGTTGGGCCGACAGGATAGGCGTGGCCCCGGAAATCTGAGAGGCCACGAATGCGCGATCGACCCGCTTGCCGGTCCATGTTTCGCCAAGGCGTTCACTAATTGCAGTGCGAACCTTGTCCTTTTCTGTTTGCGGCAGCGTGCTGTTCTCGACGAAGAGCATCATGAGATATGCGCGGACGTCCTGCGTCCCGAGGGGTGGGACGCGAATTGGCACCTGGATCAGCTTGTCGAAGTAATTAGTGACTAGGTCATCATTCAGCGTCATGCCTTTGAAATGCGCGCGCACGGCCTCGCGGATGACAGCGTCATCGGCTGCGATGACAAACGCTGTCTTCTTCAAGAATAGAAAGAGTCGCATCGCCTCAAGCGTCGCAATCGCGGCAGGCGGAAGACAGCGATCGAGATCGTCGATCAGAACCACCAGGGTTACATCCAGCTCGCGAAGCGTGTCCTCCAAGGCATCGCGAAAATCATGAATGGCCTGCGGAGGTGTCGGACCTGCGGGAACGACCGCCGGACCCATCAAACCCTTTCCGCCTTCTGCGGCCTTTAACGCCACGTCAGCGGCTTGATCGATGTCTTTCTGACCTGCTGAGCCATCGAAAAGCCCTTTGAAAGCAGAAAGTCCTTCCGCCAGCAGCCCAATCGGCGGCAGGCCTACCGCGAGAGACGCCACTGTGGTTGCGCTTACACTGGCAAGGCGGAACCAATTTACGCGGGCAAGCAGGCCCTTCGCCTTTTCGACCGCCTTGCCGACAGTACCTTTCTGCTCCTCGGCCCGCGCCAGGATCGCGCGGGCGATAATTTCCATTAGAGCAGCTCTGGTATCGTCAAAGCCTTGATAGAGCCACGCGTTGAATTCGACGAATAGGAATTTGTCGTTGCTTTTCTCCCGGAGGGATTGCGCAAGCAGCTTCATCATCGACGATTTGCCGACGCCCCAGCTCCCAGACACGCCGAGCGAAAGTGGCCGACCATCGGCCTGTGCAATCATCTCAGCCGCGATGTCGGCGACATAACGAAAATTAAGAAAGTCACGATCAGTTTCGTTATCCGACCACATCAGCCCCCCGGAGTACTTGTTCGCATTCGCGCTTTTGTATGTTTGTTGACCACAGTCTAGTCATAGATTTAATATAATGAAAGCGTTCGATCCGACTTGCGTGCACAACCCCTCTCGTGGCTCACTTATCCTCAGGGAAGGCCCCCAGACCGTTGTAGGTTACCCACCAGACATACGCTGAACCGAGGCAACCAGAACTCAGTACCCAACCCAAGTCAGAACCGGTGCCCACATGACCGAAATAAAACAGGAGCCGAAGATCGCTATACTGGGATGGGGTTCGCTCATATGGGACAAGCACCTGGAATTCGACGCGCACCATGACGGGTGGCTGCCAGGTGGCCCAGTTCTGCAACTAGAATTCTCTCGTATTTCCGAAAGCCGGAAAGGCGCGCTAACGCTGGTAGTCGACAACGAACACGGCACAGCCTGCGAGACTAGTTATGCTGTCAGCTCAAGGAAAAATCCGGATGACGCTGTGGCGGATCTGCGCTGCCGGGAAAGCACTATCCTGTCATGGATCGGCTATCATTTCGCTAACGGAAGCCGGACTTGTAGTCCGCAAGTTCCGGAGACGGTCGCTCCTTGGGGTGCCGACAAAGGGTTTGACGTCGTAGTTTGGACGGGGCTGGCTAGCAATTTCAAGAAAGTTACACACAGGGATTTCTCTATTCCAAACGCCATGGCTCACCTGCAATCGTTGTCTCCCGAGGGCAAGGCTATGGCGGCTACATACATCTGGCGCGCGCCCGAGGTAGTAAAGACAAATCTGCGGACGGCACTCCAGTTAGAGCCTTGGTTTGCCGGCACGTGATGTGATTTCAACAAGCCGTTTCAGACCGCCGGCCACAGTGGCACCCCGCACGGAAACACCCGCCGGCTAGCGAAGATTGAATTGCGCTATCGAGCCTGGATCCGGGCGTCAACTATCGAGCATCGCGTACGAAACGCGGGAGCCAAAGACCTGTCCAAATTTCCCCTGCCTGATTCATGCTATCACGAGGGCCAGAAGACGTCGCACCGACTCTCGAAGGAGGAGGTATGGATAAGTTCGTGTCGTCAACTAGAGCATTGATCGGCATCAACCTGGACTCTGAAACAGCCGGACGCCAGGCGATCGCAGGTTTCCTTCTCCAGATCCTGCGGAGCATCAAACTTGGTCTGGACATGAGCCTGACTTTGTCGCCGCTTAGCGACGGCACTCAGATGGTCCTTCACCTCGAGCCAGTTGACGGTGGCGACCATCAGGTCGTTGGCGGTCCGCGAGACATCGTCGAGCAGGTGAAGATGCGCGCCAGCCGCCGCAAATGGACAAGTGGTGAGATCGCCGCGAAAGTCTTTCCGGACCTGCTCAAGGCAGTTCGACTGAACGCCGACCAGCAATTCCGTTTCGTGACGAATAACGCAGAGGGGCTTGCGCCGCTCCAATCCTACCTCGCCTCGCGAGATCCAAACTCTCACCGCCGGCATCGCTGGGGCAATGCTCGTCTCACAACGGCCGCGTTCAAGCAGCGCCTGGCAGAGTCCGCCGGTCTCACCACTATAAGTGCCGAGCTGCAGCATCTGCTCGACCGATTTGAGATCGAGATCATCGCAGCCGAGGCCACTCAGAATGGAATCGACAAGGCGCTGACGCCCCTGCTCAAGCCAGGCGAGGTCGCCAGCGACAAGCGCTTTCAGCTTGTCGGGCAGTTGATGACGCTCTCGACGGATGGCGCGAAGTTGACACCTGCGGAGCTACTCGCGCTGATCAATCCGCAGGCCCATCGCCTACTCGCCCATATCCAGTCGTTGCCAACACTTCTCGCCCGTCATGTCGACAAGGATGCCGATCTCATCGGCTACGTGCCAGAGCAACAAGCGCGTCGAGCACTTCCGATGGTGACCTCCACCTTCGCGACCCTTTCCGGGGAATCCGGGCAGGGAAAAACCTGGACGCTCGCCCAGCTAGCGTTCAACCAGATCGCGAGCGGGGAGCTCGCGATCGTGATGCGCTCGCCCAAGAAGATCGAAGAGGTCGCCGACGGCATCAGCGAACGTATTTGGCAACCAGCACATTCAGAGCGCGGGACGATCGCGGTCATGGCGAAGAACCTGGGAGACGCGTTCCGCAACGACGACGGCATCTGGCTAACTGTCTATATTGATGACGTGCAGGATCGTGAGTTCGCGCAGCGACTCGCCCGATCGAAGTGGGACGAATATGGTGTGCGCGTCGTAGTTTCCGCCCAGCCGCGCATCACCTACGTGATCCAGTCGATCCGCCAGGGTGTTCAGGTCATCGATATCGGCAACTTCCGTAGTGCGGATCTGCATCGCTTCCTGAAGCATCACGGCCGTGCCGAGTCGTTGGAGACGATGCCGGACGACGTCTTCGAGTTGCTCTTGAAGCCGGTCCATGCGAGCATCTTTGTGCAGCTCCCGAAGCGCGTATCCTGGGCCGGCGTTTCCGAATATGAGCTCTTCAGTGCTTACTGGGAGTATGCGAGCCTTCAGGCGCGCGAACAGTCCGACCATCCAAGCGACAAATATGCCTTGCGGTCGCTCGCGGCTCAGTTGCTGACCGGGAAGAGCCACTATCCATGGCGCATCGCCGACTTGCGCGCGGTGAACCTCGATGATCAGGCGGTGTTGAGGCTTGAGCAGGTCGGCCTGCTTCGCCGGCCCGTGCCCGACCGCATCCTGTTTGCATCAGACCGGATGCTTAATTGGGCGATCGCAGAGTCGCTGGCGGACAAGATCCAGGAGGATGAGCTTTCACCCGCGCAGGCTGAAGCGCTTTTCGCCTCGATCAATGGGCTCCAGACAAAGAAGAAGGAGCCGATCGGTTCGCGTTTGGGCTATGTCTATTTCGACGCGCTGTGGCTGCTCGCGCGCGAATGTGAACCCGAATTCGTTGCCCACCTCATCTGGGAACATGTTGCGCGGCTTCCTCAGGATTCCCGCGCAGAGGATCAGTGGCGAAACGGGTTCGGCAGTCTCGGAGCCGAGATTCTGCCTGCGCTGGAGATTGTTGCGTCCGGTGCGTTCGATGAAGAGCGGGACTGGGACATCCCACGGAACATCCCGTTCGCCCTTGCGGCTGTCGCGGTGTCTGATCCTTGGCCGTTCGGGGAACTGATCGCCCGCCTAGTCGCCGCGGAGGTCGAGCGCAAGGTGGATATGGGCTTACGTGCGGCCCGCCTGGTTCCCGCGCCCGCCGCACTCGACGCGATCTGGAATGAACATCTCTCCCGCGCGACCGCCTACGATCAGGTCAGAGCTGGCAGAGACGTCGATGCGCGCGCGCCTGCTATGTTCCGGCAGCAGTTGAGTTCGGATGCGCTTCACCTCGCTATCAGCGCGAAACCCGGTTGGCTCGACGCCAAGCTTGCTACCGAGACGAACGTCATCGCGATCAATCAATTGGTCTGGATGCTCAAGGATGAGAAAACCGTCGACAGCGACCTGGCGGCGGAAATCTGGGAGCGGCATCGTGATCGGATCGTAGCGCTGATGCCGACTCCGAGCACCGCGCTCATCGAAGCAATCGGCTATTTTCGCGAATCGTCACTCACCCCTGTGCTGGATGCTATCCCGGACTCGGAAGACTGGACGCAAGATCGCGTCTTACGAAGCCGCGCCCGCCTCGCACCTCAAGACGCAATTCGCCAGATCGCGGAGGGCAGCGACGATTACGGTTGGAGGGCTGCTAACTGGTGGTTCGATGAGCTCGCCGCGGCGGACCCTGATGGGCTTGCTACCGCGATCCGCGCGCGCGCCGCCACCAGCGATGATCCGCTCACGAACATTATCCTCTATTACAGCTTGAATCCTGAAGCGATGGATGCACGGACGCTTGACGAGGTGCTCGACGCCTTTACCGAGAAGCTGCGGGTCTTCAATGACAACAACACCCACCCCGACGGTCTAGAAGGGCGGCTTCACCACCCGTTGAGCTTTCTGCCGCGCCTTTGCGAGCGTTGGCAGTTCGAGGCGTTGCGTAATCGCGCCGGCACAGAGCTGGAGGCGCAGCTCGTGCGGTTCGCCGCCGCCCGTAGGGGGCGCACGTCGATGACACGCGATATCACGGGCAACGAGTGCGAGCGGATTCTCGCAATGATCGCGGGGGACGGTTACGACGGGTTGGTCCTTGCGGAGCTAGCTAGGCCGAACGTTTTCGGTCGTCAGGACGGCTTCATCGCTGCACGCTGGTCTAGCGATGACCGGGTTGCGGCCGCGCTCGCAGAGTCGCCCGCTGATCCCGACACCCAATCCTTCGACCAAGTCGTGCGAATGGAAGCGCTGGCGGTGCACTGCTGCGACCCACAGCTCGAGGCGATGGTTCGTGCCGGTACTCCGATCTACGTGAACGCGGCAGAAATGCGCGGCTCGATCCATCGCGACATGTCGGGTTTGCGCACTCGCATTGCTGATCTACTCGCAGCGGGGGGTCCACAGTCGCGCGACATGGCTGCAGCCCTCACGGGCTTCCTCGAGGACGCCGAGGACGCACTCCCACTGGTCCCAATTTATGTAGCACCAGCGACAACCGACCACGTTCGGCACAGGATTCTGGCCTCCTTCCGCGCGCTTCGCTTTTACAGCCCCGAGCTACTCCCGCTTGCGCGCAAGATGCTTGCGGACAAGATCGACGAGGAAGCGCAGTTCGTCGCGACGTATTTGGCCGAGGCCGGCGACGATGAAGCGAGGCAAACCGTGATTGACTGGCTTTCGGGCCGAGACCTCGGCAGCGCCTCTACGTCGCCGAGGAGGTATCTGACGGCACTTCTCGATCATGCCGCCGGGAAAGCTGCGGTGGTGGAGTATCTTCGACGATCGCGAGCGAATGGTCATCTGGTGGTGGATGGTGGTCAGCTGCGGCTGCTCGCCGCTGCCGGCGACAGCTGGGCGCAAGAGGAACTGGTGCGCGCGAGCTATCGCTATTCTGGCTTCGACCGCGGGAATGCGATCACGGCCATCGACTATCTGCGGGAGGAAGAGCCCGACGAGGCCTATTTCGCCGCACAGCGACTACTCAGCCGTCATGCGGTCGCGACAGCGGCCGATCTCATGCTTGAAATCGACCCAGCGCGGGCTGGCCCCGAGCTACTTGAGCGCTATCGACATGCAAAGCCTTCGCTGCGCCTCCAAGTCGAACGCCGGCTGCGCGTGCATTTGGGAGGCGATGCTCTGGCCGCTCTCGTGACCCCTCTCGCGAGCGCCGCGCGCGCAAGTGACCGCAAAATAGCGGCAGGCTTGGCCGCTGCGGTTCCCCCTGGCGTCCCACTACCCTGGCTTCAGCAACTGGCGAGTGACGCCTCGCCCACTGTACAGCAAGCCGCCCGCACGGCGCTTCGTCAACGCCGCCTCGAAGCGGCAGCGATCGCTCACCGTGATCTTTTGTTATCGTCCCCAAAGCCGCTTCAGTGGGCGAAGGTTTCGACGATTCTCGAGCTGGTCGATCCGTTCTATCTCTGGGCTCGTGACGACCCCGCGAATCTGAGGGAGGTGTTGGACGCACTTCCGTTTGAGTTCCTCGAAGAGGGACGCCAGCTTCGCAAGAAGCAGCTCAAGCAGCGGGAGGACTCAGCCGCAAAGGCTGATAAAGATCATTGAAACCTCGGGGGACTGCCGTCAGCTATGTCCGCTTTCGGGAAGATTGTGGTTCGGTTCGGACCGAATGAGGCGCATTGCCGCCCGGCAGCCTTTGGGGCCGCCAGCGGACTATCCGCTTTGGGCATCGGACCTCGAAAAGCAGGCGCTGGAGTAACTTTCGGTCTGACGCGGTTTCCCGCAGCCGGACGATTGTGCTGCTGGAGCCATTGAACTTAATCGTACGTTGTCGTTCAATTGGGTCGGTACGAGGAATCGACATAGGTTTTCACGAACTCTAACGAATTTCACGTATGCCGGAAGGATGATGCTCTCGAGGCTGGCCCCATACATTAAATCTCACTTGCCGATCCCGATTGACTTGATGATCGAGGCTTTCAATACGGCCGCGTGTGCCCGAGACGATTCGGAGTATCGTCATGCCGCCGAGGAGATCATGTCCGAGGCAGGCGTCTATCTGCACCCACTTGAACTGTCCTGGTTTATCTCTGCCCGGGGGACAGATGATGAGGCCCTAGAGGCAATTCGCCACCGAAAGGCTTACCTCACGCGAGCTGCTTCTCTGATTCCAGTTCTCTTGTCTTTTTTTGATGTGAAAGACAGCGGAAGTCTGGAGTCTGTTCTTCGCCGGATCGATGACTTTTGCAGGGATTTTCCTGCCATCAAGGCGACGCCTCACGAGAAAAGAGCTCGCAAAGAGATCGCCACGGGCCTTCAGCGCGTTTTACGTGCAGTCTCGGACCTTGCCGTGCGGCTCGACGAGCTCGGACATCACCTCGACATTGAGTTCAATCACCACAAGACAGCTAATGCTCGGGTGCCCGAACTCGATCGCTTTGGGGACTCCTTTGAGCCATTCCTGGCCGATCTGAAGCGGCTATCTGTAGTCACAGAGATAGTGCTGTACCGTGAGCGCGTCGGGAGCAGTGGTTTCATTGTCACGGACAACAGGCCAAAATTTCAGGCTGTCGAGTGTATCTACCAGATTTCACTTTGGCAGAACGCACCTGCTTTCGTCACCACGCCAGGTTCGGATTTTGCGACAGCATGCAGCCTCCTGTATGAGATCGCCAGTAGTGAATATGACGTCGGACTCGCGGGAGCGATCAACAGGTTTGCGAAGAGCGCGAGCCGGAAAGAGATTCTCGAGGAAGAACAGTCATTCCGGTGGGATAACAGCGACGAAGGAATGCGTGCGTACGAGACGGATAACTTCGCGGCCGTCAAAGAGCGGACCGCAAAGCTGAAGAGTGAGTTCACATTCTGGGAGGAGATCGTCGAGTCCCGCGACTGGGATGTCTTCTCCCGACGCGAGCTGCTCGAACGCAGAGCCGATGTCCTGGAAAGACTACAACGAACGCTTCTTGAAAACGGTCCCCACTTAGTCTGGGGTTCACAGATGATGCGCGCCCACGGACCCGCTTTCGAGGACCTGGAGGAAATGCACAATCGGCTTGTGAAAGCTGAAATTGCGCTCGGCAGGTCTCGTCGCCTAGCGCGTAATGCTTGATTATTTTGGCGCCATTCACACTCGGCAGGGCCGGCATCCTCAGTATCCGATATCGTACGCGACGGTAGGATTCGAACCTACAGCCTCACCACCCCCGACCGGCGCCGCCAGCCGAGTAGAAGCGGAGTGTTCTTCCGTTGAACTACGTCGCGTCACGGTGCTTCCACCGATGCGCACTCAGTATCAGATAGCGTTGGTCGAGTGTTGACGCGAAACGAAAGTTGGTTTTGGATTCATGTCGACTGCTGTATAGAGCGGCGTCGTTTCCCGGCGGGCGAGAGCCGCCAACAGCGTCGGGTTCGGATGCGAGCGGAAAGGAAAGAGGGTCATTGGTGCGCACTCTATATGCGCGAGCCATGAGAACGCACCTGATCTTGGATGGCCTTAAGCTGAAATGCTGGCCCATGGAGAAGCGACATACGACCGGCTTATGTTACAAGTTCGTTTCGGACACACATCGTGAAACCCACCTGCGCATCACAAAATTCGATAGCGTCGCTGTCACGGCACCGACAGGGTTTCCGCACTTCGGGCGTTTCGTCTGACCTGCAGTCGCATCCTGGGCTTAATAAAATCGATCATTCTGGACACGATCAGCGCGATGACTCCAGAACATCTGAGCAAGACATTCAGCAAGAGCTCAAGTAGCCAACCACTTTGCGCTTTCCGCGCGGTGATCGACGCAGCGGCAGGACTTGAACCTGCATCTTCCCGCCCTGTCGCCGCGTTTGCGACGGCAGTAGAAAGCGGGAACTCTATCCGTTGAGCTACGCTGCGTGATGTGCTCGGCGTGCCGAACATGGACTTTCTCTACCGCGGCTTTCCGCCGCCGTGTTGATCCCGTTTTTGCCCTTTGGCCAAAATGAGATCAACCGACCGCTGCTTCCTGCCGGTCTCAATTTCCAATTGGAGCAGCGCTGCTTCCCTTTCGCGCTCTTGGAGGACAAAGCGCGCATCTCAACTTCGTCGATCGGATCGCTCCAGACCCGGTGTGGGCCATGGCGCTGATTGGCGTCCTGGATGTCTTCCAAAACAGCGAGGAGCCTCCGGCTGAGATGATACTTGGCGGCATCATCCCACGCGCGGCTTTCCATCATCGCCTTCCAGAAGCGAGCTTCGCCCGTCAGCTCCTCGATCCTCCTTGTGACGTGGAGGAAATTATCTTCCACGTGCGGTTTCAAATAATCGTCGCTGTTTTCCTGCCGCGATTCTTCTGCATCGGAATCGAGTTTTTTGCGAAGAGCGCTTCGGGCAAATTTACTGATGGCGCCGGCTAGGCTGGCGTCTTGCCCGCCGCCTGCAAGCTCAAACAGCAGCGCACATAAGAACGAAAAATCCGAACCCGGCGTGGTGACGAAAGCTGGCCGCCCATACCAGATCGCCATGTCGTATGCGCATTCAACGACATGCGTCTTGGCCTTATTGTCGCCGACATAGAATCCATTTTCCCCAACATCATCGCGATAGAGCGCGATGTCGGCAGCGACCCGCAGCCAATCAAGCTGTTGGTTGAGCACCTCGACACCCGAGCTTGGTACCCCCTGTTGCTCGTCCCTCAGGATCGCGACGTGCTGCTCAAGCTCATGATTGATATGCGTTTCCGCTTTCTCCAAGGTAGCCCGCAGTTCCTGCGCCAAATTTCTGATTTGGGCGATATCCGTCCGAATTGCCTTCCTGACTTTTTTCTCGTGAGCTGATTTTGCTACGATCGGAAAGTCATGGCAGCAATCGTCGATCCGCAGCATTATGGAGTTGAGGTTGCGCCCTTCGCGGACTCCAAGGATTTTCAGGATGCTTGGCAGTAGATACCGCATCCTTTCCAGATACTTCTTCCTGCTGGAGATGATCGCGACCGCTTCTGTCTGTGGCAGCTTTCCAGAAATGAAGTCGGAGAGATAACCCCGCCTTGGCAGGTAATCGCCGGCACCGCTTAGAATCTCGTTTGCTGCAAGTCGCCGGGGTTCGCCATCGGCACGATCATGTACGCCATTCAGCAGCCGCAGCATCATATCGCCAGGGATTGTTTTCCCATTGTCGACGAACGGCAGAAGCTTGAGAAGCTCGGTGTCCATTACACTAGATCCAGACTAGGTGAGATGACCTTCATCTTTTACTACCCAGATTCTACGAAACGCGAATATCAGGTGACTGCTTCTCCGCATCCACGGCAGCCCCAGTTTCTTCAGTACCTTCGACCATCTTCGCGAACGAACGGTTACAGAAGGCCATTTTGGAGGCTGCAAGAGCTATAGCAGGGCGGTTGATCGCTAAGTGCGCCATAGTGCCTTCCGGCGCCCCGCCTGTGATGACCCCTTTTAGGAAGCGGCGAAGCCGGTCGCTACGATCGACATGAGGCGCGAAGCAGCCATTCGCCATCCGACGTATACATCCCAGGGCTGGAAGCGCATAAAACATTTCAGGAAAAAGCCCATTCCTCATCGGCCGGCTTGACCAACCCCTGCCGCAGCCGGCTGTGAAGTTCATGCCACGACGGGTCTGACACGAAGCCCTTCATGCTTCCACATGCCTCGGCGAAGGAAATGTCGCCCAAACGGTCGATAAGATCGCTCATCGCGCCGTTCCTGCCATTCAGGAATAGCTCGAGCGGATCATCATCACATTCGATTACCCGATGTCCCCAAGCGCCCGGTACGTCGTCGGTTGCGAGAGCCCGCCGAAGATCTTCATCCACGCCTGCGGCCTCGAGCGCCCGGCACACGACATAGCGCATCAGGGGGTAGTAGATCGGCTGATAGCTGCCTCCAAGCGCGCGCACGCCGGGCAGGATCGACAAAACCAGAAACATCAGCAGGAGATTCGGGACAAGGCTGCGGTTTGCCAGCCGCTCGAGGATGTCGGGGGCTTTGAAGCACGCCACCTTCATACCGGTCGCAGGATCGATGAGTTCTCCGGCGACCAGACGCAGCGGAAGGCGTTTGCCATTTTCATAGAACCAGAAGAAATCGGTACCGCGCGCGAGCCAGCCACTCCAGGGGCCGGACGCGATCGCGTCAGCTACGTTAACCACGTCAAAGGTATCGTCGAGCGTCCAGGTGCAATCGCGGCAGCCGAAACGGTGTTTGCACGCGCCGGCATTACGGCTTTGCAAGGCGTGGAAGGACTGTTCGCGTTGGAAGGCTGGGATATCAAAGGCTTTCCAGAAGACGACAAGCCTACCGAGGACGAGGATCGCGCTGCCACGGTCTGGTTGGAAGCCGATGAGGCTGCGGCTACGGCATGTTGCGCGGGCTGGCCGGCGGAAAAAGTTCCGCACCCTCAGGTCATGGAACTGATCAACGTCCCCGCACGAAGTTGCAAGCCGAGGCGATTCCCGACACCTGGCCGGAGCGCCGGCAGCTCTATCCTGACGTCGTCAAGCGGCTGGCCAGCGGGAAACACTACGAGTTCTTGACGTGCCGGTTGAGGCCTTTGCTGCGTTCAAATCTGCCTTTGCAAAAGGTCGTCATTTCAACAGCCACATCCGCAATCGTTATGCATTCCGGCTCGCGGAAGGCGCGGCAACAGGCCCGTCGGGCGATTGACACAATTTCGGATCCGAAGCGGCCCACGCCACCCCAGGAAGGAAAGCGCGGCCCCGACCGTTGCCGTTGGTCGACAGCGGGAAGGCATCCATTGCGGACCGCTGCAGACGGAGCTTGAGACGATTATTTTCGTGCGATGACGTGGCCGATTATGTCGTCGTCTGGTTCTGTCGGTTAGCTTTTAAAAGAGTCGCCTGGCATGTTCAGCCCATCGAGCCTCAGCGCGGCTCCAGCCTGTCCAGATCAGCGGGATCAAGGCGCTGCAAAAGCGCGTTCCTTGTCGTGTCAAGATGTAGATCCATAGCGCTCTCCTAAGGGATGAGAGCACGCTTCTCTCAGCCGCCGGCGAGTTGAACGATGCCAGATATAAGGGCGCGACCATAGCGTACAGTTCTAATTCAGCAAACGCATGGCGTTGGCCGTCGCAAGCACCGTCGCGCCGGTATCGGCCAGAGTGGCGGGCCACAGGCCAGTTAAGCCGGCTATGGTGGTCACCAGAAACACCGCCTTCAGCCCCAGCGCCATCGTGATGTTCTGCCGTTGGCCATAATCGCTTGAGACAGGCTTATCATCGCAGCGACGTCTCTGACGCGGCCATGCAACACAGCCCATCTGCCGTTTCCAACGCGACATCCGTGCCGCCGCCGAAATGGTTCAGAAAGCCCGGTGGGGTAACATAGATAATACTACGCGCCGGGCTCCGGACCGCTCGGCCCCGCGCCGACAAACCCCTCGCCGTACAGCCCAGCAATCTATAGTGAAAAGCGGATCTTTGCGGACTGGTGCGTCCTTCCAAGGCTAACCGTAAACGACACCCGGCTTACTCTGACCCACTTCGATGATGTAGCCGTCTGGATCGCGAATGTAGCAGCGAGTCTCGCCGTACTTTTCCATCGGCTCTGTGATGAATTCAGCGCCCCGGGCTTGCCAGCGTTCATAGCAGCCGTGGATGTCAGCAACGCGGATGTTCATGAAGCTGCTGAATGAATCAAGATCGCGGGGAACACCGAGCGTCACCGACGGTTTGTCAGGTGTGGGGCCGCCCCCGATGTTGACGATGAGCCACGTGTTGGCGATCTGTATGTATCCCGGCGCGCCACTGCTATCGCCCAGGCTCAGGATGCGGCCTCCGAAGACCATCTCATAGAATCGTGCCGAGCGTTCAATGTCGGCGACTGTCAGAAAATGCGCGACAATAAAGCCGTTGTGCGGGGGCATTTCATAGATTTCATCCTCAACGCGTACTTGGGGCATCCGCGACTCCTATTGAGAGAGTTTTCAAAGTCTTCCCGGGCCGCCACGGCGCGCGCCGACAGGTTTAATGTGGCTTCCCTGATACGGGTTTTAAGTTGGCCTTTGGTCTCGGTCCGTCTCTGACCCGGCGCGGGCGACGCCTTGGCACGCCGAGAACCTACCTCAATAGGGGTCCTGTGCCGCGCCTCAGAACGAGAAGGGCGAAGGTGGTGGTGCGGGCCCTACCCCCTTGGCTCTTCGCGTCGCCTCTTCAATCGTTACTGATACTTTCGTCCTATGGCCTCAGTGCCGGATTTGATGCGCGCCATGAAAGGGGCATCGTGGCCGGCCTGGCTCGGCAGATCGCGGTGGCTGTAGCCGAGATCTTCGCTGCCGACGCCCGACGCCCGGCCACGGATCGAGACGATCGACACAACCGGCGCCCGGCTCAGCCGCACGAAAAGATCAGGCAGTGCCGGTAAGCGGCCGGACGTCAGAACGCGCGCTAACTCCGGTCCCGCGTCGGGCCAGAGATATTGAAGGGCAGCCGATTGATGGTCACTCGCCAATAGGCCGGGTGACACGTGTAATACGGAACTGCTTATCATCCGCTGGCTTGGTATCGGAGACGGTGCCGACCACCGATCTAGCGGCCACTGAACTAATTCACCGCCACCAGGCAGCCTAGCCCCGCGAGCGCGAGGATCACCGTACTTTGAATGCTATCGTTCACTCCGTTCTTTTACCGAAAACCCGATCTCAAGAATTGGGTCGATCGAACGACGTACACAATCACACCCTTCGTATTGGAGCTCAGATACCTTTTCGAAGCAATACCAAGGAACAATAGCCCTATCAACATTCGCTACGATCTCCCATCCTGAAGAAGGTCTTGATCTCCGACGGAGGGCGAGTGACCCGGGCAATAAAGATGATCACCGTTTTTACGTTTCAGGCGCCCGTCGCGTTTGCCGGAGCGGCTCGCGGACAATCAGCTGGTACGACTGGGATCTCTACGGATGCCGAGGATGATGGGTCGGCGGCCGGGCCTCCTTCGGCGCCGAACCAAGTTGGCGAGCCAATCGGGTTGGGCGGCGACTGGCTTGGTTTGAAGCCCCTCCTCGCAAGCGAGGGCATCATTGTCAGCAGCCACTACATCTCGGAAGCAGCGTGGAACTACACGGGTGGGCGACGCCAGAAAGTCGATGAGACCGAGGAGTTCAATGTCGGCGCCCAAATGAAGGGCCTGATCGCCGGCGGGCCGAGCGGCGAACTGGGTTCGGCATTGCCCGAACCCACATAAGCGGCCGCTTGGCCGAGCGGGGCCGGGCTGAAGGAGCGAGCTGACATTCTAAAGGCCAAGACGGCCTGGACGAGGAGACCAAAATGTCGCTGCAAGACGCTGCCTCCCTCGGCCAGGTAATTGCGGCACTCGGGGTGCTGGGTTCGCTGTTCTTCGTCGGACTTCAGGTTCGGCAAAGCGTGCGTTTTCAAAAACTAGCGGTCATCGACTCGCTTTCCACGTCGATCGCCTGCCTCAATATTCCGGGGATGGAAGCGCCGGCCCTGGGCGAAGCCTTGGCGATTGTAACTCAGGATTGGAACGCGTCGAGCCGCGAGCAACGGATCATCGCGCATTACTTCCTTTTCTCCTATTTCAAGCTCGCGGAGAATGCCTGGTACCAGCGCGAGGCTGGGATTCTGGAGCCGGCTCAATGGCACGGCTGGGAAAATATGGTCCGCATGTATTATCATAGCCCTGGTGTGCAAAGCGTATGGTGGCCGCGGCGTCACGATGCTTATTCGCACCCGTTTCAGCTCTATCTGGCCCGCACCCGGCCACCAGAGGATTTTGGAGCCATGAACGACGTCTTTCGTGACCATGCGCTGGCAGCAACGTAGCTCGCACACGGCAGCTGGCGCTTCCGAGGCTCAAGCCGCCATGGCTAAGGAACCCGAACTGCCCGGTTCGGTGAAAAACCGAAGCTCAGGCTGGAAAACGTCGTGTCGAAATCGGTCTCGGCCGAGCTCGGCTGGACCCTTGTCCAAATGACATTCAGCAACCAAGTCCCACCGGACGGCATGGCGAAGGTGGCGCGTCCCGCGTGATCCGTGCGGTGCATCTCGAACGGCACGGCGTCGTCCTCCAAGCGCGTCAGCTTCACCAACGCGCCCACCAGCGGCCGCCCGAGATAAAGAACGCGCACGGGAAGCGTGGTGGATCGTGGCAGCGCATAGGGGCTGCGATCCGGTACGATCTCGAGGGGCAAGCCTAAGATACGGGTGGCCTGCGACTGGTTACCCTCAACTGCGCCCCCCACCTGCACGATCGACTTCGCGCACCGGCTGTAATTCTCCGATCCGTCGCGGTCCATCCGATTGAGCCGAACCCGTAGGTCTATCGCCGGCGTCAATCCTTCGGCCTTGATGTAATCGTTGAATCTGATGAACGGGAGGTGCACTTGGGCGCGATCGTCCGTCTGGAAGACGATTACATGGGCACCGGACTTCTGCAAGACGAAGGATCCATCTGCTGACGGCGCGCCCAATTGCAATCGCTCTTTGAGATCGACCCTGGACCCATCTGGAGCAAACGCTTCATATCGTATGATGCGGCGAAGCGTGATCGGTGAACGCTGGCGGGCAGGACCGTGTCCTACCTGCAGCGTCATGGTCGTGATGGCCGTGGGCGACAGCCAAAACGCGCTTGGCTGGACCCAGAAGTCATGGGCATTAACCGGCGCGCCACCGCAGCACAGCACGATTGCGAGCGCCAAGCGCGCGCGTCGGCGTCGAATGGAGCGTTTGGGATGATCAAGGTTCATGGCGGCGCTCTATTCGAGATGATCGGGCAAGTAGCCCGGTGTAACGGGGAGGAACGGCAGCGTGGCGCACAGAATGGCGATGGCGATGAGCCAACTCGACCCGACCTTGACGGCGATTGGCGCCCGCCGAGCGACCAGCCAGCCGGCGGGTATCAGCACGATCAACATCAAGCACGCCTTTGGCAGGTCCGATGGCGAGCCGGCGAGCCGGACCACTGCGGTGACCCACACCCCCGAGTTGAGCGAGAGGGCGAGCCCGCTACGCCACCCAACACCGCCGGGCAAGTGCACAGTGGCGGCATTCACCACGGTGGTTGCCCAGCACCCGAGAAAGGCGATCTCCAACCAGCCGCGCGGAAGCTCCAGTTGGGACAGCGCGCCAAGCGTGATGGCCAACGCAATGAGGCTGACGATCCGAACGCGCGGCGTGGCAAAAGCGAGCGCGAGAGCCAGCGCCGCCAGCAGCAGGGCTGGAGGAAGTGCTCCGCCCCTCACACGCTCACCGCCGCTTGGAGAAACCACAAGCCGGCAGCGGCGATAAGACCGCCCACCAGGCGTACCGCAATACTACCCCAGCGATAAGCATTCAGCGCGCCGATGCCGATGCCCGCAACGTGCAACAGGCCGGTCGCGAGGACGAAACCTGCGCTGTAGGCGACGGGATCGGCTGCCGACGGCAGCTCCCTGCCATGGGCGTACCCATGGAACAGCGCAAAGGCAGCCACCACGATGGCCGCGGCCCATACGGGAGCCCTGATGGCCAGGGCGATGCAACTCCCGAGCACCAGAACCGATAGCGCGATGCCGATCTCCACCGATGGTGCCGGCAACCCGACCATGCCGAGTACCGCGCCGACTGCCATGACCGTTGGGAAGACCACCGGCAGCAGGTAAATGAGAGGGCGCCCCAGGAACGCGCCCCAAAGACCCACCGACACCATTGCCAGCAGATGGTCAGCGCCGCTCAGGGGATGCCAAAACCCCCAACCGAATCCCCCGGGCAGTCCGGTTCCCGTATGCGCTTGCGCCGAACCGGACATCAGCAGCACACCGGCGACGGCCGCCACCGCCGCGGACATTCGAAAGTTTCGGTCGGACATCCTCACGGTCAATGGTCCACGCCCTTGGGATCGGGCGGCGCCAGGAACGGGAAGATCGTCGCCGAAGCCGGATACTCGTCGCCACGCAAGCCGTCCCAGGCGATACCGTGCGTCGTCCCGCTGACCAGCAACGACCGCCACATGTTTGGCGTGTCGTAGGTCGGGCTGCGACCACCGCAATCGCCGTCGAACTGCGAAAGTTTGGCCAGTGATGCGAGCTCGACCGCTAGAAACTGCCGGCAGACCCGCGCCGCACTGTTCACCCATAGGCGATCGTCCACGAACATGGTGGCAAGGGCATGGTAGCGTTGTGCCGGTGCCGGGGACCTTTCCGTAAGCAACTGATTGCCGCACTTGCCGTCGAGGCTGTCCTGGAACGCCAGAGATTTCTCGATCCGCGCCATATACGACATCCTGGCTTTCGCGCTCGCCGTGTTGAACGCTTCCCGCTCGTCACCGCTCGCATCATCAGTTGAGAAGGGTGAAACGCCGAGCAGCGTGTTGCCCACGAACGGCCGCGCCATCCGATCGAGAGTCTTGGCCGATGTTGTCGATGAACCCCTCACCGCCAGTATCGCCCCGCCCTTCGACACGACCGCAAGGTCGACCGAGACGACGATGGCGGAGGCGGTCCAGTTGGCGAGGAGGTTCGTGGCCGGGCCGCCGTCGGTATGGCGCCATTGGTCGCCAACCTTTGCGATGGTTTCCTCGTCCAGCTGCGGACATCCGGCTTCGTCGGGTTGCGCGGCACCGCTCTTTAGCGCGGCCAACACAACCCCATAGGCGGCCAATGACCCCTTGACGTTGTTGTAGAACGGATCGTCCCGCAACCCGGCGAACAACCGGAAGTGACCGTTGCGGCTCTCCAGCCCCTCCGCGTCGCTGGCATCGCCTTCCACTGAATCCACGGTGCCCAATTGGCAGCTTGCCATTTTTGGCGCGGGAAACCGGCAGATGATCTCCGTCGAGGCAGTAGTGCGGCCAAACGCCTTCCCGCTGTCAATGCGAAATATGTACTGGAGCCGGTCCGAGAAGGTGTGCCCGACAACGGTCATGCCCAGGTTCAACCGATCGCCCTCTGACGCTGTCCAGGCATAGACATCGCCGATATCTGCCTGCGGGTTGCCGGTCATGGCCGGAGAGTCGAAATGGTCGGAGCTTCGCCCGGGTTGGCCGCTGCTGACCACCAACGCTACCGCCGAAACTGCGGTCGCTAAACCTCGCACGGCAGGCCATTTTTGTCGGCGCATTGCGATCACTCCTATTTTCGTTGTGTCGCAGAGTTAGGCTGGCGCAGGAGACCTTTCATATTGGACGAACGTGTCGGCGATACCTTGGTCTATTGAAGCGCCTTGGTCTGATCCCGGGCAGCGCCCGATTCACATGGCCGTAGCGCTTCGCCAACTCACCGTTGAATTCGCCGGCCCCACCAGCATCTCCATAGCGCGGCTACCCCAATCACGCGTGGCACCTGGGGCATTGGCCCGCCGCCTGGGGCAAATACCGCGCCGACATCGAATTGCGAAATAATTACCTTTTCGCGGCAGGCGAAGCGTATGTCCGCGGCCAGCGCCACTTCACTGCCAATACGGCTGAAACCAGGATAGTCGGGCGCAACGAAGTGATAGCGGGTCGGCGAGCAGCGGCAGCGGCGAATCCTAGATGCGCGACGACGACGGGAAGCGGTGGAGCAGCAGGATGGTCAACGCATCGCACGGGCCCGCTTCACGGTAGAATAGTCCCAACCGATCCACCTCGACGGTGGGATACGTCACGGTCGCCGACGTCGAAGGCAAACCATGTCAACTGAAACACCGGCATGCCTTTCGGGGGAGACGCAGTGGGACTCAAACGCCCTTTACTGCCAACAGCTTGCGGTATTCGGCGACGGGCATTCCGCCCCAACCCCAATTCTCCATCTCCACTTCCTCAAACACTACCCACGTCCAGTCCAGCGGCTTCCCGAGAACGTCGAGCAGTACCTCGCTCACGCCCATGTAGATGGCTGCTTTCTGCTCCTTTGTAACATGGTCCACACCGGGCTCGGTGCCCTCGCGCGTGAGCTGGACGGTAACAATAGGCATGAAGACTCTCCTTTGACTGGTGGGGTCAGTGGCCAGCGCTCTGGCCGCCGTCGACATGAAGGGTTTCCCCCGTCACGAAAGGGGCATCCTCCAGGTAGAGGACCGCGCCGACGATGTCGGAAATCTCACCAAGGCGGCCGAGCGGATGCAGGCCCGCCAGCGCCTCGTACGTCTCCGGCGCATGCATCGGCGTCCTGATGACGCCCGGCGACACGGCGTTCACCCGGATTCCGCTGCGGGCATATTCGATCGCCAGACTCCGGGTCGCAGCGTCGAGCCCGCCCTTTGTCAGCGAAGCGAGCACCGATGGCACCTTTGAACTGGCCTGCTTAACAAGGCTCGTTGTGATATTGACGACGTGGCCGCCGCCCTGACGTTCCATTGCGGCGATCACGGCTTGCGTGGCGAAGAAGAAACCGGTCAGGTTGGTCGCGACCGCGCGGCCGTAATCCTCTGCCGAGTAATGCGTGAAACTGCTAGCAAGGAAGATGCCGGCGTTGTTTATCAGCGTGTCGACCCGCCCGAAACGCTGGAGTGTTTCCTCGACCACCCTCGGCCCCGTAGAGGGGTTGCCGATATCGCCCGCGATCGCGAGTAAATCCGATCGATCGGAAGGTTTGATAGAGCGAGAGGTGGCAACGACGCGATAGTTCCGGCCGAGATAGGCCTCAACCAGCGCCGCGCCAATGCCTTGCGACCCGCCGGTGATGAGAACCACTTTTTGTTCAGTTTGCATCACAGACCTCGATGATGTTGGGGACCACGGACCCAGCTGCGCCGCGTCTCTTCCCGGAGTGAACATGTGGACAATCAAGGCCTGCAACCATTGTCCAATGGTGTCGCGGATACTTTGATATTGGCGGTAATAACGTGACTGTCGCCACATTATTGGTAATCGAGCGGCGCCCCACAGTGCCGACCAATATGGGGCGGAGATTTGTCTTAATTCGCCCGCACGGGCTTTGCCCGGAGATACTCAGAGCGCCAATCCACGCGGCGTACCTCCGTCTTAAGTATTGCCGACACCTTGGCGCAATGGAACGTTTCGACGGGGTCTGCTGTGGTCTTTTACAGAACATCGCGAATGGCGCTCTTGTGGTGGGGCGGCGTTACCGGAGGATCTGGCCATGCTAACTGGATTTGCGAATCCATCACCCGCGTCGGACCAGCCGCTGGCATCGCATCTGTTCGAAGAGATCAGCCACCGGGTGATCAACGAATATAGCGAAGCGATCGCGATCCTGTCGCTGGCCGCGTCCCGGGGAGAAGCGACGGCCGCGCCAGCGTTGAGGCGCGCCGCGGACCGTCTGCATGCGATGGCTGAGGCGCATCGATCCCTTCTCGTACCGATCGCCGAGGAAAACATCGACCTCGGTCATCATGTCGGGAAGTTGTGCTCCAGCCTGTCGCGCGCATACCTCAGCGAGCGGGGCATTCAGCTGACCGTTGCAATGGACGAAATCCCGCTCGAGGCCGCGCGGTGCTGGCGCGTCGGTCTGATCGTCTCCGAACTTGTCCGCAACGCGGCTCGCCGTGGCCTGAAGGATCGCCAGGGTTCCATCCGTGTCACACTGAACAGGAGTGGCAGCAGCGCCTGGTGCGTTGTCTGCGACGACGGATGCGCCGCCTCTGATCCGCCTGAGGGACATGAGTGGCGGTTGATACGCGCGCTGACGGCGGAACTTGGCGGCTCTGTGCAGTGGAAATTCACCCCGTGTGGATCGGTTGCGGGTGTGCGCTTCCCTCTGATCACGCCTTAGCTTCTGCACCCGAAAGCTTCTACACCAAAACTGCCAGCAACGCGGTCTGCGCTCTTATCAGAACGCGCGCGTTTCCATGAGCTTGAGCCAACTTCGCGCAGGAAAGTCGATGCGGATCAATGCCACCCGACCAGCGGTCAGCAAAATGCCCCCGACCGCGTTGCACTCCAACTGGAGGACGTTGCATCAGCACCGAATGCGCGATCCTTGCCGGGCGTGCAGAATCGCATCCGCCGCCTTGCCCGCTTTTTCGCTCAGGCGCGGCAAATCTCGTAGAGAAACCAACCGCGCCGTTCGCTTTCGTCGATCCATCCTTCGATCAGGCTCGCGGTGGCAATGTCCGAATAGCTATCGCACAGCTCATGGACGCGACGCAGCTCGGCCACCAACTGCTTATTGTCGCCGTGAAGCTCGGCGAGCATGTCCTGCGGATCAACATAGTCGGCATTGTTGTCGAGGATGCGCTGGCGTCCCGCGATATCGGAGATCGAACGGATCGTGGTGCCGCCGATTTTGCGCGCGCGCTCGGCGATCGCGTCGGTCATCTCGAAGATCTGATCGCCATGCTCGTCGAGCAGGAGGTGATAGTCCCGGAAATTCGGACCACTCATGTGCCAGTGAAAATTCTTGGTCTTAAGATACAAGGTGAAGACGTCAGCGAGCAGACCGGCCAGGCCGGCAGCGATGTCGCGGGTCGCGTCGGAACCAAGATCTGTCGGAGTGCGCAGGAAGCGATCCGAGCCGGCTGTCTTGCTCAACTGTTGCGTCATGATCCCAGGTCTCTCTACAGGCCGCGCACCGGCGTCTTTTCGATACGTCAGAATACGAAATGCCGTGTTCTGATCCAATCAGACGAAGGTATAGGCGCGCTCGCAGGGACGCGATTGCATCTTAGTCAGGCCTTCACGAGCGAATTGACGCAAGCCGGATTTGACCGCAATCACCGTAACCACGCCTGAAGACTTGCCGCATCGGGATGGCGGCCCTCAACCTGCCACCGACACCAAGGTGCTATGGACCGTGTCGGGCAGTACGGGCATCGTGTCGGCATCGCTGAACCGACATCCAAGTGACCGAAGTCCATGTCGCCGACAGCGCTCGGCCGCCGGGCCGAGGGACGTAGGCGCGGCAGTATCGTCTCGCCACGTGGAACCTTCGTGATCAAGGTGGAAAATTGCGTCGCCCGGAATTTACCGAACGTGTCTGTAGTTCTGGGGTGGCGGACTGGTTGGGGAGCGGCGGCCGTCGGCTCTCTTCATCTGGTTCAGCATCGCACATGAACGCAAGGATCTCGGTAAGACTGACCAAATGGACAATCAGGCCACTGTTCAGCCGATCACCGTAGCCGTGGAAGCCAGCAGCCTGCGCGATCAGGTGGCGACGATCAAACGGGCGCTGATAGGCTCACCGGTGCGCAAGTGGCTGGTCTGGACGTCGGTCGGCATTATGGCGG
>NZ_JAMYMP010000050.1:0-28422 GCF_040318615.1 Mesorhizobium sp. M1078 | reverse complement strand
GCGTGACGACGTGGGAGGTGAAGCGGTGAGGGTGGCGCGAGACACCGTTGTAAGATTGGCGAAGGCGGCAGCGACAGCCAATCTCCCCCCTTGCGGGGGAGATCAGCCCTCGCCTCGGTTTTCGCTAATCGCCAGCGCGGAGTGGCCTGAGCATGGGTCACGACCTCGTTCCATCGCGTCAGCGCAAGAATGCAAAGTCCATGCTTCGCGTCATGACCGATGCCGAGCTGAAACTGTGGAATGAGTTCCGGGCTCACCGGCTGATGGGGATAAGCTTTCGCCGACAGGTACCGATTGGACCCTACATTGTCGACTTCGCCTGTTCGGCCCACCACCTCGTAGTCGAGGTTGATGGCAGTCAGCATGCCGACGTAGAAGATGCAGAACGCGACAAGGCACGCAGCGCTCAATTGAGTGCCAGTGGCTGGACCATCCTGCGCTTCTGGAACGACGACGTCATCCGCGATATCGACAATGCCTGCCAGCACATCGTCATCGGGGCCGGCTTGGCCGGCGCCGACGTGCCGGCGCCAGCAAGGGAGGAGCTTGTTTCATGATCGACCATCTCGGCATCAATGTCGCCGACTTCGACGCGTCGAAAGCCTTTTATGACCAGGCGATAGCGCCGCTTGGCGCCTCGCTGATCTACATGGTGCCACTGGAATATACCGGCGGCGCCAAGGTCGGTGGCTATGGCCGCGACCGGCCGGTGTTCTGGCTGCAGGCCAGCGATGACAAGCCGAGGACCCATCAGCACGTCGCCTTCACCGCGCGCAGCCGCGCCGAGGTCGACGCCTTCCATGCCGCGGCGCTCGCCGCCGGCGGCAAGGACAATGGCGGGCCGGGGCTGCGCCCGCATTATCACCAGGACTATTACGGCGCCTTCGTCTTGGATCCCGACGGCAACAATGTCGAGGCCGTCTGCCATGCGCCCGAACGACTATGAAACGGAGTGAGACGCCATGAGCCTCGACAACCGGCCGATCTACACCGGTGGCTGCCAGTGCGGCGCGGTGCGCTTTCGCGTCGAGGGTGCGCTGGGTGACGCCTCGATCTGCCATTGCCGCATGTGCCAGAAGGCGTTCGGCTCATTTTACGCGCCCCTGGTCTCGGTGCGTGGCGCCAAACTCGACTGGACGCGCGGCGAACCGAAATATTTCGCCTCGTCCAGCCATGTCGATCGTGGCTTTTGCGCCAATTGCGGCACGCCGCTGACCTTTACCGCGCCCGACGGCATCGGCCTCGCCATCGGCGCCTTCGACAATCCGGCTGATATCGTGCCGCTGATCCAGTGGGGCACGGAGGCAAAACTTCCCTATGTCGATACCATCCCGCAATTGCCGGGCGAGGACACTATGGCCGACATGTCGTCGGCGCCTTATCTCGCCGAGCTCGTCTCCTACCAGCATCCCGACCATGACACCGAACAATGGGACACCGAACACCGGCCGCCAGAGGGAAAATCATGACCGATGAAGTTCGAACCGGCGGCTGCCAGTGCGGTGCCGTGCGTTTCCGCATCAAGGGCAAGCTCGGCCGGGCGTCCATCTGCCATTGCCGCATGTGCCAGAAACAGTTCGGTTCGTTTTTCGGCGCGCTGGTGACAGTGCCCAAGGATGGCGTCCAATGGATGCGCGAAGAGCCCACCTATTTCCAGTCGTCGGTCAACATCGATCGCGGCTTCTGTGCCCGCTGCGGTACACCGCTGACCTATCGCCAACCTGGCGCACTGGAGATCGCCATCGGCGCCTTCGACGACCGCTCCGATCTGGCGCCGCAGATCCAGGTCAACTACGCGGTCCGATTGCCTTGGGTGGAAACGATCTTTGACCAGCCCATGCATCAGGATCCGGATTTCTACTCCCGCCAGGAGCAGATCATCTCCTTCCAGCATCCCGACCACGAAACCACGGACTGGCCCGCGCACGGCCTGAAGATATGAGCAATGAAATGAACAGTGAACTTCGTACTCTTTATCCAGAGATCGATGCGTTCGAGTCCGGCATGCTCGATGTCGGCGACGGCCATCATATCTACTGGGAGCGCTCCGGCACCAGGGGCGCCAAGCCGGCCGTGTTCCTGCATGGCGGTCCTGGCGGCGGCTTCTCGCCAAAACATCGGCAATTGTTCGACCCGAAGCTTTACGACGTCATCCTGTTCGACCAGCGCGGCTGCGGGAAATCGACACCCAACGCCTCGCTCGAGGCCAACACCACCTGGCACCTGGTTGCCGACATCGAGCGGCTGCGTGAGATGTGCGGCTTCGAAAAATGGCTGGTGTTCGGCGGCTCGTGGGGCTCGACGCTGGCGCTGGCCTATGCCGAGACGCATCCTAATCGCGTCAGCGAGCTTGTCGTGCGCGGCATCTACACGCTGACCCGCGCCGAACTCGAATGGTACTATCAGTTCGGCGTCTCCGAGATGTTCCCCGACAAATGGGAGCGTTTCCTGGCGCCGATCCCTGAAGCCGAGCGCGGCGACATGATGGCCGCCTACCGCAAACGGCTTGTTGGCTCCGACCGCAATGCGCAGATGGAAGCCGCCCTTGCCTGGAGCCTGTGGGAAGGTGAGACGATCACGCTGCTACCGGAGCCGGAGACCAGCGACAAGTTCGGCGAGGACGACTTCGCCATCGCCTTTGCCCGCATCGAGAACCACTATTTCGTCCACGCCGGCTGGCTGGAGGAGGGGCAGCTTCTGCGCGATGCCCATAAGCTCGCGGATATTCCCGGCACAATCGTCCACGGCCGCTACGACATGCCGTGCCCGGCGCGCTATGCCTGGGCCCTGCACAAGGCCTGGCCGAAGGCGGATTTCCACCTCATCGAAGGCGCCGGCCATTCCTATTCGGAGCCGGGGATTCTGGATCGGCTGATACGTGCGACGGATGGGTTTGCGGGGAAATGACAGCGCGTGGCACCCCCCTCTGTCCTGCCGGACATCTCCCCCTCAAGGGGGGAGATTGGCTGTCATCGGCGCTTTCGCAAATCTTCATCGCTGCAGGAAACGATCCGACGCTAAAGCTGCCGATCTTCCCCCTTGAGGGGGAGATGGCCGGCAGGCCAGAGGGGGGTGCTCGCGCGCCAACAGAACAATGACCAAACAACGCCTCTATCTCTTCGACACAACCCTCCGCGATGGCCAGCAGACGCCGGGCATCGACTTTTCCGTCGAGGACAAGATCGCGATTGCCAAGCTGCTCGATGACTTTGGCATGGACTATGTCGAAGGCGGCTATCCCGGCGCCAATCCGACCGACACTGCCTTCTTCCAGCAGAAGCGCACGGCGAAGGCAAAGTTCGTCGCCTTCGGCATGACCAAGCGGGCAGGCGTGTCGGCGTCCAACGACCCGGGCCTGGCAGCGCTCGTGCAGTCCAAGTCCGACGCCATCTGCTTTGTCGCCAAGAGCTGGGACTATCACGTCCGCGTCGCGCTCGGCTGCACCAATGAGGAGAACCTCGACTCCATCAAGGCTTCGGTTGAAGCAGCAATCGCCGCGGGCAAGGAAGCGATGGTCGATTGCGAGCATTTCTTCGACGGCTTCAAGGCCAATCCGGATTACGCACTGGCCTGCGCGAGGACCGCCTATGATGCCGGCGCGCGCTGGGTGGTGTTGTGCGACACCAATGGTGGCACGCAGCCCTCGGAAGTGCGCGCCATCGTCGACAAGGTCATTGTTTCAGGCATTCCGGGCGGCCATCTCGGCATCCATGCCCATGACGACACCGGCCAAGCGGTGGCCAATTCGCTCGCCGCCGTCGAGGCCGGCGTGCGCCAGATCCAAGGCACGCTGAACGGCATCGGCGAGCGCTGCGGCAACGCCAATCTGGTCTCGATCGTACCGACGCTGGCGCTGAAGCCGGCCTTCGCCGATCGCTTCGAAACTGGCATCTCGGTTGAAGCGTTGACCGGTATTTCACGGCTTTCCCGCGCCTTCGACGAATTGCTGAACCGCGCTCCGGAAGCGCAGGCGCCCTATGTCGGCGCCTCGGCCTTCGCCACCAAGGCCGGCATCCATGCCTCCGCACTGGCCAAGGAGCCGGCGACCTATGAACATGTGCTGCCCGAGGCGGTAGGCAACCGCCGCCGCGTCATGGTTTCGGACCAGGGCGGCAAGGCCAATTTCCTCGCCGAGCTGAAGCGGCGCGGCATCGATGTGCCCAGAGACGACCATCGTCTCGATGCGCTGATCTCGGTGGTCAAGGAGCGCGAGGCCGAGGGCTATGCCTATGAGGGCGCCGATGCCTCCTTCGAGCTGTTGGCGCGCAAAATGCTGCACGGCCTGCCGGAGTTCTTCAACGTCACTTCGTTCCGCTGCATGGTCGAGCGCCGCTTCGATGCCAACGGCCAGTTGAAGACGGTCTCCGAAGCCATCGTGAAGGTGATGGTCGAGGGCGAGGAGAAGATGTCGGTGGCCGAAGGCCACGGCCCGGTCAACGCGCTCGACATCGCGTTGCGCAAGGACCTCGGCAAATTCCAGAGCGAGATCGCCGACATGGAACTCGCCGATTTCAAGGTGCGTATCCTCAATGGCGGCACCGAGGCGATCACCCGCGTCCTGATCGAATCGCATGACGGCACCGGCGCCCGCTGGTGGACGGTCGGCGTATCCGAAAACATCATCGATGCGTCCTTCCAGGCGCTGATGGATTCGATCGTCTACAAGCTGATGAAGAACCGCGACATGGCGGGATTGGTCGCGGCGGAGTAAGCTTGCAGGACTTGGGTTCCTCGCCCCCCGAAGTGGGGCGAGGAACTGGCCGCGCCCCTTGAACCATCAGCGGAAGTCCATTGATCCATCATAATTTTGCGATGGTTTTGGATGGCCCACTGGGCCATAGCGTTTGCCATGGCCAGCGACACGATCCAGCCCGACGCCGACTCCAAAGCCCGCAGCGGCTTTCTCCTCGCGCTCGGCGCTTATCTGCTATGGGGGCTGTTGCCCTTCTACATGAAGGCGGTTGCGCATCTGCCGCTGATCGAGGTGATCGCCCACCGCATCGTCTGGTCGGTGCCGATTGCTGCTGCAGTGCTGGTCTGGGCCGGCCGCACAGCCGATTTCAAGGCGGCGATCCGCTCGCCGCGCAGCATCGCCATGGCGGCGCTGACGGCGACCCTGATCTCCGTCAACTGGGCCATCTATGTCTGGGCGATCTCGGTCGACCGCACCGTCGAGACCGCGCTCGGATACTACATCAACCCATTAGTTAGCATCGTCGTCGGCGCGTTGTTGCTCGGCGAGAAGCTCGACCGGCTGCAGATCGCGGCCGTGTTGCTGGCGGCGGTCGCAGTTGCCGTTCTGACCGTCGATGCCGGCAAATTGCCTTGGGTGTCGTTGGCGCTGGCGTTTTCCTTCGCTGCCTATGGGTTCTTCCGCAAGACGCTGCCGATCGGCCCGAGCCAGGGCTTTCTGCTCGAAGTGCTTTTGCTGTCGGTGCCGGCGCTTGCCTACATCGTCTTCCTGGTCGTCAACGGCCAGGACCATTTCATCTCCAGCAACGGCACCGATATGGCTTTGCTCATCGGCTGCGGCCCAGTCACCTCGGTGCCGCTGCTTCTGTTCGCCTTCGGCGCCAAGCTTCTGCGCCTCTCCACCATCGGCATCATGCAGTACATCGCACCGACCATGGTGTTCCTGATCGCCGTGCTGATTTTCGACGAGCCGTTCGGCACCACGCAAGCAATTGCCTTCGCGCTGATCTGGGCGGCATTGGCGATGTATTCCTGGTCGATGTTTCGTGGCCGTGAAATCCGCCCGGTGGCGTTGGCCCCGAGGTAGGGAGCCTTTCGATGTACGTGCTGCATATCGCCAACAAGAACTATTCGTCATGGTCGCTGCGGCCATGGGTGCTGATGCGCACCCTCGACATTCCGTTCGAGGAGCAATTGACGCCGTTTCCGACCGGGCCCAGTTTCGATCTCTACCGGGCGTTCTCGCCCAGCGGGCGCGTGCCTTGCCTGGTGGATGACGGCTGGGCTGTCTGGGATTCGCTGGCTATTGCCGAGTATCTCGCCGAGCGCCACCATGGTGTGTGGCCTGCCGAGGCCAAGGCGCGAGCCTGGGCGCGCTCGGCCGCCGCCGAAATGCATTCTGGTTTCACGGCCTTGCGCGGCGCATGCCCGATGAATTGCGGCTTGCGGGTGAAACCGTTGCCGATGTCGGACGCGCTGAAGCAGGATCTGTTCCGTTTGGGCGATCTCTGGAACGATGGCCTTGCCCTGTTCGGCGGGCCGTTCCTTGCCGGCGGCCATTTTACCGCCGTCGACGCCTTCTTTGCTCCGGTGGCGTTCCGTGTGCTATCGTATGGGCTGTCTTTCGAAGGGGCAGCTGCAGCCTATCCCCCGCAATTGCTTGGCCTGCCGGCCATGCAGGAATGGTATGCGGCGGGTCTCGCCGAGACCTGGCGGGAGCCGGACCATGAGGCGGAGGTCGCTGCCGCCGGCACCATCGTCGAGGATCTTCGCGCTACGGCGTGATGGGCATTCCAGGAAAAGCGCGTCGCGTTCCCTTGGGAATTGCGTGAAAACAAAGGGATCGGGGCGTTACGTCCGCCCGAGCCGCCTTACGAACATGTAGGTCGCCGCGGCGATCACGATCGAAACCGAGACCACCCAGAAGCCCATCGGCGTATTGACCATGGGCAGGCCACCGACATTCATGCCGAACAGGCCTGATATGATGGTCATCGGCAACAGCACCGCCGTCATCACCGACAGCACATAGAGCAGCTGGTTGGACTGCATTGTCAGCTTGGCCATCAACTCGTCCTGCAGCAACCTTGCGCGTGCCTGCAACTGCTCGCCGTCGTGATAGAGCGTGTGTGCCCGGTGCGAGACCCTTGTCGCCATGTCATTGATCCGATCGGGCAGCTCATTGCGATGCGAATGGTCGAGATGGCGAAAAAGGTTTGTGAGCGTCGCCATTTGCCGGTGGATGACCACCAGTTGACGGCGCGCCTCGACCAGCGACTGCCGCTCGCCGTGCCAGGCATCGCGCACGATACGGTCCTCGATGCCGTCCAGCGTATCGCCAAGACCGTGGAGCTCGGCCGCCATGCCGTCGAGCGACTGGCCCATGACCGCTTCGACCAGGTCGGCGGGGGAGCGGAATTTGCGCGAGCCGCTCTCCACCGCCTTGCGGATGAGATCGACCGATTCCAGTGGCTGCTTGCGCGCGCCGATCAGCGTCTTGTCGTTGAGCGCAAAACGGAAATGGCCGAGCCCGCGCGCTTCCGCCGAATAGTCGTGGCGCAGATCCGGCAGGTCGCCATAAAGCCAGGCATCCTCGAGATCGATGTGGCAACCCTGGCTGGCGCCGAGGAAAGCTTCGCGCACCGGCCCGGGCAGAGCCTGCTCGGCGGCGATCTCATGACGGGCGCGCAGGTCGGACAGCTGGTAGCTGCGCCATGTCCATGCAACCTCGGCCGCGTCCTTGGTGCGCAGGCCCTCGGCGGTGAAATGGTAGATGAAGAACAGCCCGTGCTCGTCGGGCAGGTAAGGCGACAGGCCTTCCGCGTTGAGAGCAATGTTCACGGCTCGCTTCGCCAAGAAATTTCGACCAGGTTCAGATTTCGACTATGCCGACGCGCGGATGCCGACCCGTCCTTCGTAACACGAGGGAGGCGGGTTCCGTGTGACGGTTTCTTGACAGGCGATCACAGTTTGTCGAGCAGCGTTTAGAGTGTTTGCTGCTATCGCCGACGAATGGAGCTCACCCATCGCAACGGTCCGGTCAATCGCCATCTGCGTGACGCAAGCGCTGCATCGCGCTCCGCCACCAGGTCGTCTCGGATCCTGGCCAGCGCGCTACGCTCGGCTACGAGGCCGTCTTGGGCCAGGGCGAGCGCGTCACGCTCCGCCATGAAGCTGTCTCGGGCTTGGATGAGGTCCTGCTGGGCGTGAGCAAGCGCATCACGCTCCGCCATGAAGCTGTCTCGGGCTTGGATGAGGTCCTGCTGGGCGTGAGCAAGCGCGTCACGCTCCGCCATGAAGCTGTCTCGGTCTAGGATGAGGGCCTGTTGGGCGTCAGCGAGGGCGTCACGCTCGACGATGCCCTTTTCCAGTTCGCCGTGTAGCCGTTTAGCGGCCAGGTTCCCTGCGGTAACGGCCTTGCCAACCACATCGCAGCTCTCATCGAACGTCGCCCGCACCCTGTCGAGCTGGTCGCGCAAGTCCTGGCTGTCGCCTTCAGACGCCATACTGCGCAAAATGGCATAGGCGCTGCGGACTAATGGCGTGGCATCCGGATGGTTTTGCAGATCAGCGACCGAGGCCCGCTGATGATGCAGGTCCTTGTCCAGGAACTCGGCGATTGCGGTGTCGGCCTGATCGGACGTGACAGGCCAGACGATTCCGGTCTCCCTGGCCGCGCGGTCCATCTGATGTCGCCAGTCGCTCAACAGGTCTTCGTGGCGCAGGATACAGCGCGGCATGTGTCGCGAATGATGCTCCGCTTCGAGCACGTGCCTGAGCCACAGCATGAACGCTGTCGGCAGTTCCATTTGATCCCGTTCCTGCAGCGAACAGGCGACTTCGAGCGGGTTGCGGACAGGCAGAAATGCGATCGGGTCAATCCTGAGATCGGCCAGGATCGAGGCTATGAAGGGGAGGAACCGGCAGATCCGCGGATCCTTGACGAAAAACAGGGGGGCATCGCCGACTCGCTGGCAATGATCGCCGTCATCATGGGCCGAAATCGCTCGGCTGCCGGCGACTGCAGCCACTGCCGATCTAGCGGCAGCCAATCTTGCCAGGAGGAGGCGGCCGCCGTGAGCAGGTGGTCGTCGGCGATGGTGAGTGGGGTACTTTCCCAATGTCCCTTGGGATTGTGGAGGCTCCCGGGCAGCAGATGTTTCGGCGGCGTGGCTCCATGCGCGGCGACGAGGGCGCCAAGCGCCGAGGTGCCGCTGCGGTGCATTCCGAGGACCAGGATCGCCGTCCTTGGTTCCGACGCGATCTCGCCCTTCGCGGCCTTCAATCGCTCGCGCGGATTCATCTCCCCTTTGTCTCGCTCTCCAAATTTCCGTTCCCGCCCAATGTTCTCCGTTAACCAACTGCGAAGCGGGCTGCAAATGGAAATCGTCGCCAACGTGCTTACATTGCGCACAAGACGGAGCTCAAGAAAAGCTGGACAGATCGAAGTCAGCTGCCCCAACGCTACAGATCCTTGCCAAGCAGATGCAGTCGATCAGTGGCTTCGCATTGGACTTCTGCTTCTGGGCCAGGCTGGCCTTGTTGCTGTCGCCGATCCAGGTGTTGCCCAGTGTTTCGTAGCCGGCAGCCTTGAGCGCCAGCACGACGCGGCGCAGTTGGTGCGCCAGGCCGACGACACCAACCGGGCTCAATTCCTGGCCGCCTGCGCCAAGTCCGGCTTCGTCCTCACATCTTATCAATCACCGACTGCACGCCTTCCGTCGGCGCATCGACCGACGACCCCGCCACCATGATGGCGGCGACGATGGCCTCGGGGTCTTCGACCACCAGCGGCTTGACCCGTTGCGCGGTGTGGATGAAGCCTTCGCTGGCCATATGGTCGAGCAGCGCCAGCATCGGATCCCAGAATCCTTGAACGTTGGCGAAGACGATCGGCTTGCGGTGATGGCCGAGCTGGCCCCAGGTCATGATCTCGACGATTTCCTCGACCGTGCCGATGCCGCCGGGCAGCGCCACAAAGGCGTCGGATTTCTCGAACATCTTGTGCTTGCGCTCGTGCATGTTGTCGGTGATCAGCAACTCGTCGAGCCGGTCAAGCGCGGTTTCGGTCGCCTCCTTGTTGATGAGGAAGCGCGGAATGATGCCCGTTACCTTGCCGCCGGCCTTGAGCGCGCCTTCGGCGACTGCGCCCATAATGCCTTTGGTGCCGCCGCCATAGACCAGCCGCAGGCCGGCTTTGGCGAGCGAGCGGCCAAGCAGGTGCCCGGCCTTGGCATAGATTTCATCGCGGCCCGGAGACGAGCCGCAATAGACGCAGACGGATCGAATCGTGTTCATTCGTGATTGGTGATTGGGTCTGAATGCGGGGTCAAGCCCCAAGGGCTGACAAGCCCGGGCTTTTTCTTGTCGGTGCCGGCAAAACACGCTAGACCGGCTTCAGGTGGCTAAGGGGTAGGGGAAATATGGCTGTTAATCCATTGAAGGCGTTTCTGTTCGCGGCGGGTGGGACCGTCGCGGTCGTCGGAACCGCCTATGTATCGGGCGCACTCGACCCGTATCTGAATCCCACGCCGCCTGCGGCGATTGCATCGCTGACGCCGCCGGCTGAAAAGCCGGCCGATCCGGGGACCGAGGGAAGGCTGCCGCCGGCGCCCGCCGCGCCCACCGATGCCAAGGCTCCCGCAGCACCCGCGCCTGCCGACGCAACGGCTCCCGCGACCGAAGCTGCGGCTCCGGCGGCACCTGCCGCGCCCGTTGCTGCCCCAGCAACCCCAGCACCGGCCGCGGCCGGCCCGGTTGCGCCGAGCTTCGACGTCGTGCGCGTCGAAAGCAACGGCTCGATCGTCGTTGCCGGCAATGCTGCGCCCAATTCGAAGATCGAGATCCTCAACGGCTCCTCGGTGCTTGGCTCGACTGTCGCCGGTCCGGACGGCGCCTTCGTCATCGTTCTCGATGATCCGCTGAAGCCCGGCGACTATACGATTGCGTTGCGCGCGACGGCCGGCGATGTGGTTACCCCTTCCGTGCAGACCGCCGTCGTTTCGGTTCCCAAGGACGCCGCCGGCCAGGTGCTGGCGATGGTCGAGGAACCCGGCAAGCCGGCCGAGCTGCTTAGCGTCCCGGCGCCTGAGACCAAGCCCGCGGCACCGGCCGCCGGCGATCAGGCCGCTGCCCCAGCCGCTGAGGCGCCTGCTACGGCTGCGCCTGCCGTGGCCGCGGCAGCGCCTGCCGCTCCCGCTGAAACAGCACCTGCTGCTCCGGCTGTGGAAGCCGCAACTGCCCCTGCAGCGCCAGCAGTACCTGCAGCGCCGCCGGTGGCAGCCGTGGCTGCACCCAAGATCGTCGTCGAGGCGGTCGAGATCGACGGCAACAAGATCTTCGTCGCCGGTCTGGCTGACGCCGGCCGCAAGGTGCGCGCCTATGCCAACGATATCCTGCTTGGCGATGCGGTGACCTCGCCCGACGGTCATTTCCTGGTCGAGGCAACGCGCGATATCCCGGTCGGCAACTACACCATCCATGTCGACGGTCTCGATGCCGACGGCGTGAAGGTGGTAGCGCGTGCCGCCGTGCCGTTCGAGCGCGAACCCGGCGAGGCGATCGCCGCTGTAGCGCCCGCGGAGGCCAAGCCCGCCGAGACCAAGCCCGCCGAAGCAAAGCCTGCTGAGCCGGCCGCACCGGCTGCTGCCGAAGCACCGGCCGCTCCGGAGCCTGCGGCGCCAGCCACTATGGCGGCTGCCCCTGCGAAGCCCGCACCGGCTGCTGCCGCATCCGCACCAGCCGCACCGGCGGCTGAAGCGCCGGCTCCGGCTGCCCCGGCGGTTGCCGGGGCACCTGCGGCACCGGCAGCGCCCGCCGCTGAGGCTCCAGCCGTCGTCGCGGCGGCAACGCCCGACCTGCCCGAGACGGTGGCGCCAAAGCTCGAACATGCAGACGGCGCGGTCATCATCCGCAGGCACGACACGCTGTGGCGGATCTCACGGCGCGTCTACGGTCACGGTGTGCGCTTCTCGACCATCTATCTCGCCAACCAGGACCAGATCAGCGATCCCGACCGCATCTGGCCGGGGCAGGTATTCAAGGTTCCGGAAAAGTCAAAGGAAGGCGAAGCCGCCGACCTCAAGGCGATGGGCGAGCAGGTGACAACGGCGCCGGTGAAGACGCAGTAGCGGCCGAGCGCTTGATCTCCCCCCTTGAGGGGGAGATGGCCGGCAGGCCAGAGGGGGTCGCCGCGCATAGAACGCCGACCTTCTCTTTGCTGCAAACGACGTTGCGTCAGGACGTACCAACCCCCTCTGTCGCCTTCGGCGACATCTCCCCCTCGAGGGGGGAGATTAGGTCGCTCTACCCATCGGGTTAGCTTGCCACGCACCCGTTCATCGTCTATCGCCGATGAACGATGGCAGACTCGCTCGCTGAACCAGACCACGCAAACTGCGCACCGCCCCAAAGCCGCGCCGTTGCCGCGAGCTTCGCCGCACTCTCGCACCCGGCGCGCATCGAGATCCTTAGACATCTCTCGGCCAGCAATTCCTGCTGCTGCCGCGAGGTGGTCGATCATCTCGATCTGGCGCAGTCCACCGTGTCCCAGCATCTGAAGATCCTGGTCGAAGCCGGGCTGGTCCGCTTCGAGCCCGACCGCCAGCGCTCGCGCTATCAACTCGACCGCGCCGCGCTCGCCGACGTTTCCGCATCGCTGACCGCACTCGTCAATTCCTGCTGCTCCGGCCGCTGATTTCTCACCCAAAAGGCAAGACAAGTGGCAGAAAAAACCGTTTCCGATAGCTCGACCTTCAGCACCTTGCGCAATCTGTGGCCCTATATGTGGCCGGCCGACCGCGCCGATCTCAGGGCACGCGTCACCTGGGCAACGCTGCTTCTGGTCGTTGCCAAGCTGACACTGGTTGCCGGGCCGTACTTCTTCAAATGGGCGACCGATTCTCTGGCCGGTGACGCCAAATCGCCGCCGCCGCTGCCGTCCTTCCTGCTGGCGCCGGTGATGCTGGTCGTCGCCTACAATGTCGTGCGGCTGGTGCAACTCGGCTTCAACCAGCTGCGCGATGCGCTGTTTGCCCGCGTTGGCCAGTATGCGGTGCGCCAGCTTGCGTTCCGCACCTTCGTTCACATGCACCAGTTGTCGCTGCGCTTTCACCTCGAGCGCCGCACCGGCGGCCTGTCGCGCATCATCGAGCGCGGCACCAAGGGCATCGAGACGATCGTGCGCTTCATCATGCTGAACACGGCGCCGACCATCCTCGAATTCGCGCTGACCACCGGCATCTTCGCCTACACTTATGGCTGGAAATATGTGGTCGTGGTGGCGGCCACGGTGTGGCTCTACGTCTGGTTCACGGTGCGCGCCAGCGACTGGCGCATCTCGATCCGCCGCGACATGAACGACAGCGACACCGACGCCAACACCAAGGCGATCGACTCGCTGCTCAACTACGAGACCGTCAAATACTTCAACAACGAGGGTATGGAGGCTGAGCGCTTCGACCGTTCGATGGCGCGCTATGAAATGGCGGCGACCAGGATATGGACCTCGCTCGGCTGGCTGAATTTCGGCCAGGGCATCATCTTCGGTCTCGGCACCGTCATCGTCATGTGCATGTCGGCGCTGGAGGTGCAGGCCGGCACGCAGACGGTCGGCGATTTCGTCTTCATCAACGCCATGCTGATGCAGCTTTCGGTGCCGCTCAATTTCATCGGCTTCATCTACCGCGAAATCCGCCAGGGGCTGACCGACATCGAGCAGATGTTCGACCTGCTCGATGTGCCGCAGGAAATCACCGACAAGCCGGATGCCAAGCCGCTCACTGTTACAGCCGGCAAGGTCGAGTTCCGCGACGTGCACTTCGCCTACGACCCCAGCCGCAAGATTCTGAAGGGCGTCTCCTTCGAAGTTCCGGCCGGCAAGACGGTGGCCATCGTGGGCCCGTCCGGCGCCGGCAAGTCGACGATTTCGCGGCTCTTGTTCCGCTTCTACGACGTCCAGGGCGGTCAGGTGCTGATCGACGGCCAGGATGTCCGTGATGTGACGCAGGCGAGCCTGCGCGGCGCCATCGGCATGGTGCCGCAGGACACCGTGCTGTTCAACGACACCATCGCCTACAACATCCGTTACGGCCGCATCGGCGCCAGCGAGGAAGACATGCAGAAAGCCGCCGAGCTTGCCCAGATCGGCCCGTTCATCGAACGACTGCCCGAAGGCTACCGCTCGATGGTCGGCGAGCGCGGGCTAAAACTGTCGGGCGGCGAAAAGCAGCGCGTGGCGATTGCCCGCACGATTTTGAAGGCGCCGCCGATCCTGATGCTCGACGAGGCGACCTCGGCGCTGGATAGCCACACCGAGCAGGAGATCCAGGCCGCCCTCGACCTGGTCAGCAAGGGCCGCACCACCATCGTCATTGCCCACCGCCTGTCGACGGTGATCACCGCCGACGAGATCATCGTACTCAAGGACGGCGAGATCGCCGAACGCGGCACCCATGCCGAGCTGATGCGCCAACATGGCCTCTACGCCTCGATGTGGGATCGCCAGCGCGAGGCGACGGAAGCCGAAGAGCGTCTGCGCATTGCACGCGAGAGCGATGAGCTGGGGGTGGTCGTCCGCAGAAGGACGTCGGAGGTGAACTAGGGGCGGAGCGCTATCTCCCCCCTTGAGGGGGAGATGTCGCCGAAGGCGACAGAGGGGGTCGCAGCGCGTGGAGCGCTAACCTTCATCGGTCGCAAGGGGGGCGCATCCAGTCGAACCGACCCCCTCTGGCCTGCCGGCCATCTCCCCCTCAAGGGGGGAGATATGCAGCGTCGTCGCCATCATCACCACCGAAAGTTTCCCCTTGACCTCAACCTAAGTTGAGATCGCAAACCCGTTCCTGAGCCACCGAACCCAAGTCGTTCAAGAACGGAGACAGATTCAAATGGATAAACTTGCCGAGGCAGCCGTGTTCAGGGTCGACAAATTCGTCGTTCCTGCCGAGGCCCGTGAAGAAATCCTTCGCAAGGTCAGGGCGACTCATGAATTGCTGCGTCTGCAGCAAGGCTTCGTCCAGGATTTCGTGCTCGAGCAATTTTCGGGCCCGGGCGAGTTCAACCTGGTCACCATTGTCGAATGGGAAAACCAGGCGGCCGTCGACAATGTCGTGCCGATCGTCAAGGCAGCCCATGAGCGGGCGGGCTTCAACCCGCAGGAGACCATTGCCCGGCTGGGTGTGAAGGCCGATATCGCCAACTATCAGCGTCTACCCGAGATGTAAGACGGCCAGCCGACGCCATGTGCGGGCGCTTCGACGCTCAGCACCTGGCCAGTGCGGGCATCGCTGATCATGTTCTCGAAACCACGCCATTCGGCGGCGACGATGAACAGTGTCGTGCCATCCGGCCCGCCCAGCATGCAGGCAAAGCAGCCGCGATCGGCATCGACTGTCTGCAACACCTCGCCACCTTCGCGCACCCGCACGCAGCGCTTGTTGGGAACATCCGCGTACCAGGCAGCCCCTTCGGCATCGAGGCAGATGCCGTCGGGAAAGCCATCGAGATCGGCCCAGACCCGGCGGTTGGAAAGCCCGCCATCCTCCGCGATATCGAAGGCGGTCAGCCGGTTGGCATGCGACTCCGCCACGATCAGTGTCCTGTTGTCCGGCGTCACCGCCATGCCGTTGGCGAAAGCGATGTTCTCGGCCACTTGTCGAACCGAGCCGTCCGGCGTGATCAGCACGATGGTGCCGGGCCCGAAATGCTCGCCCGGTGCAGGCGCCGACCCGCCGCCATTGACATAGATGTTGCCGCGCCCGTCGACGACGATCTCGTTCCACGGGCTCTTTGACAGTTCTCTCAAATCGGCATGGGTGGCGAGCGTCCCGTCCGCGTCCTGCCGCAGCAACAGCCCTTCGCGCCCCGAAATGACCAGCAGCCGCCCGTCCGGCAGCCAGTCGATCGAATAGGGTAGTATCGCAGGCACCGTGAGCATCACCTCGCTCTTGCCGCCCACACCCACCGCGACGATCTCGCCGGTGCCCCAATTACAGACCCAAAGTCGTCCCTCGTGCCAGCGCGGCGACTCCCCGAAAGCGAGGCCTTCTGTAATGACCTTGGCGTTCAAGGCGACTGATTTCGAGGATGGCATTGCGGATCCCTTGGTTTGTCGCCTCGCCGCAATTCGGCATTGTCGCGAAGCGCTTTCCTGCCAAGGACGTGTGAATCTGTGGCGCCCCGACATGACCGACAATTTTGGCAAACCATCGTGCGGATGCCTCTGGATCAGAGTGCCTTTAATCCTTGAGGGCAGCTGATATTGTCGCGTCGGAAATAACCCGTTCGCGCAAGTTTTGCGACCAAGAGAGTATTTTCGATGTTCGGTTTCTTTTCCCGCAAATCCAAGAAAACGCCCGAGAAGTCGGCATCAGATTCTGGAAAGCAGTTGGAATTCGGCCTGCCGTTGCCAGTCGTCGTACTGCGTTCGAACGTCGAGGATCCTGATGAAAAGCCGTTTTTTCTCGTCTTCGCTGTCATGCAATTCGTCACAGCGATGGTTTCCAAAGGACTCTATCGTTATCCCGAAATCGACACCAAGGCGATGCAGGTCCTTCATGCCGACTCGTACTCTTCGGAGGTAAAGAACGGCGGCCATAGTCAATTCATCCACAATGCCGGGCAGGAAATCGGCGCCATGATTGCCAACGCACGAGCTGGACTCACTGCTTGTGGCGCAAAGGGCCAGCTTGCGACTTTGGAAAAGATGTCCAGCTGGATTGCAGACCATCCCAACGAAGCCGCCCGGCAGACGGGCTTCGAGGGCGGGCGGGATGATTTTCTCGATACACTTGATCATGCGTTCTACGTTGCGGATGAGGCCGCGCCCATGGAAAACCTTTTGGCGCGCTGGATCGCGTCATGGCCTGATCTGCAAGTTGTCGATAGTGACGATTACGACGACGTCATACACCGGCTGGTGATGGCCAATCCGAAGCGCGAAGGCAGGCTTCTTCATAAGTCCGTTGGCAACTTGGCAGGCCAGATGATCTTGAGCTGGCGCGATGTCGGGGCCGGCCTTGCCTGCGCCAAGATCGCGCCGCCCGAGATCAAAATCGCGTTCGGCATGGCAAGGATGCTGAACATAGAAGGAGAGAAACAGCTGGTTTTTCAACTTCAGACCAGCGCGAAGAAGACCCGACTATGCAGTGCGACGGAGACACACGTCACGGTCTACGAGTACATCGCTCCAGAAGAGTTGCTTGTCATACCGCCAGGCGAGAGCCCGCTAGCGGCTAACGCCCCGAAAGTTGGCGCCAAGCTTGGCATTGCTGAAGAGCCCGAGATCACAGCGGTCATCGAGTTGGCGGAACAATACCATGCTCCCGCCGCCGTCGACCTCCTGCTCCGCAAGGCAGGCTTCGACCCGACGGATGCCATCGTTTCTGCGAATTCGGTGGTGCAGAAGGAGGAAGGAGCAATCGTGAATTGGGTGGTGCTGGCATCAGGCCAAGTCTTCCTTTTCCAATCGTTGCGGAACGGCGGTGTGCTCTTGCGCGGTAAGGATGATGAAAGCCTCGCTGAGGCCGCTATGGCCGAGCTCAATGCCCACTTTGATCGCTCCGCTGCGGCGGGTTAGCGACAGCAAGCCTACTTTTTCTCAGTCAGGAAGAACGTGCCATCGGCATGGCCGTTGGCACCGCATGACAGGGGCTCCGATCTGCCATCCTTGCCGGCGCCGCTCTGCTCGACGACAAGCGCATCGCCGTCGCGTCGGAAGGTAAAGACAAAACCGGTTGGGTTGTCGTTGTCGACGGCACGGTCGACCAGCCGCAGAGTGTTGCGCTCCTCGACCGTGCCGTCGATCTCGCATGACCCACTTTCCGAGACTGGATTGGAAACGACATCTTCCGAGATTTCGACCTTGCCTCCGCCAACAGCCTTGATGTCGACGCTGCCGCGCACGCTGCTCCATGTGCCGATCAAACCTGCATCGGGGGGCTTGCGTATGCCGGACAGGAAGGTTGCGCGGTCGCGCAGGAATTCGCCGAGATCGAAAGTCTGTTGGTTCTTGGGCGAACTTTCGTTGAAGCCGGCGATCTGGTCGCGATACGCGATGAAATCGCTTTGGTCGTCCCGCAGCGCCTTGCCGGCATGAGCATCGAGCCTCTTCAGCAGCGCGGCATAATTCTTCGCGACGTCGGCATCGGCCTGCGCCAGGGTCGGATCGGCGCATATGGCCTTTTCCGCCACGCTGGCGGCCTTGGCGCAATCGAAGGATGGCTTGCCTTGCGCCGCTGCGTGGTCGCTCGCTGCCAGGAATACGGTCAAAACGGCACCCATGGCTGCCAATCGTATGGCAACAAGGTACGCTTTGCCTGTGTTTGGCATCATGGGCGGTCGGCCTTTTCGCCGCGCACTGAGCCAGCGGCGGTATGAACTCTGGCGGCAAAGCCGCCGGCAGGCAAGCACGTGACCGTTCCTGCCGGCTGCGGCCGATGCGGCCTTGCCCAATGTTGCGTTGCGGCCGCGGAGCCTTTCCGGTATTGAGGCCGGACCTGAAACAGGGACCGCCCCCAGCCCATGAGCTCCAGCCAATGAGCCTCGTCGACTCGATCAAGAATGCCTTCGTTCCGATCCATCGCGAGGGCTATCCGTTCATTGCCGCCTTTGGTGCGGGCACGCTGTTCCTCGGCTATTTCTCCTCGGTGCTGTTCTGGATCGGCCTGATCCTGACCGCCTGGTGCGTCTATTTCTTCCGTGACCCCGAGCGTGTCACCCCGGTCGATGACAGGCTGGTGGTCAGTCCCGCCGACGGCGTCATCTCGGCGGTCGGCCCGGCCGTGCCACCGCGCGAGCTCGGCCTCGGCAACACCGAAATGACCCGCATCTCGGTGTTCATGAATGTCTTCTCCTGCCATGTGAACCGTGCTCCCGTGCGCGGCCGCATCACCAAAATCGAGCATCGGCCGGGCAAGTTCCTGAATGCCGAACTCGACAAGGCAAGCTCGGAGAACGAGCGCAACGGGCTGGTCATCGACAGTCCCAACGGAATCGTTGTCGCCGTGCAGATCGCCGGCCTGGTGGCACGCCGCATCGTCTGCTGGGCCGAGACCGGCGGTTCGATCGCCATCGGCGAACGCTTCGGCTTGATCCGCTTCGGCTCGCGCGTCGATGTCTTCCTGCCTTCGACCGCGGTGCCGCGCGTCGCCGTCGGCCAGACGGCGGTCGGAGGTGAAACCGTGCTCGCCGAATTCGGCGGCGTCTCCGCAACCCCGCTCGTCAGGATTTCGTAAGCGGTGGGCGCGCCGTTCAAAAAGTTCGAGGCCCATGGCAGCGGCGGCCCGCGCATCCGCGAGATTCCGATGCGCATGGTGCTGCCCAATCTGGTCACCGTGCTTGCCATCTGCGCCGGCCTGTCCGGCATCCGCTTCGGCTTCGAGGGCCGTTTCGAGCCGGCCGTGGTGATGGTGCTGCTCGCCGCCTTCCTGGACGGCATAGACGGGCGCCTGGCGCGCATGTTGAAGGCGACATCCAAATTCGGCGCGCAGATGGATTCGCTGGCCGACATCGTCAATTTCGGCGTCGCGCCGGCACTGGTGCTCTACGCCTTCCTGCTCGACCGCGCCGGCTCCTTCGGCTGGATCGCAGCCCTTCTGTTCACCATCGCCTGTGGCCTGCGGCTGGCGCGCTTCAACGTGCTCGACGAAGACCATGACCGGCCGATCTGGCAGAGCGAATACTTCGTCGGCGTGCCGGCACCGGCCGGCGCCGTGCTGGTTATGCTGCCGCTCTATCTGTCCTTCCTGCGGCTCGGTCTCGAGCCGGACCGCCTGACGGCATTCGTCGCCACCGGCTTCACTGCGCTGGTCGCTTTCCTGCTGGTCAGCCGGCTGCCGGTCTATTCCGGCAAAAGCCTGAAAGTGCCGGGCGACAAGGTGCTGCCGATCATCCTGGCGGTCGTTCTCTACGTCCTGCTGTTGATGACCTATCCCTGGTACACGCTGACCGCCTCTGTCGCAGGCTATCTCATCTTCCTGCCTTTCAGCGTGCGGGCGTATTCGAAGCGCGCCAAGCGCGAGGGCGAAAAAGTGCCGCCGTCGGATATTGGGTAGTTGTTATCTCCCCCCTTGAGGGGGAGATGTCGCCGAAGGCGACAGAGGGGGTCGGTACGCCCCGGACGCGACCTCGTTTGAGCGAAGAGGACGTCGGCGCTTCACGCGAGGCGACCCCCTCTGGCCTGCCGGCCATCTCCCCCTCAAGGAGGAGATACGCTAAGCCGCCAGGCCCAGCCCCAGCTTCTCGATCGCCAGGTTCCGCGTCGAGACATAATCCGTCTTACCGGAACCCAGCACCGGGATCTCCTCGACCTTGACGATGTCGTTGGGCACCATCAGTTCGGCCGCACCTGCCTTCTTGCCGAAGGCGCGCAGTTCTTCCGGATCGGCGTCGTCGGCGGTGGTGACCAGCACGATGCGCTCGCCGCGCCTCTTGTCCGGCACCGCCACCGCGGCGTGGCGCTCTTCCGGCCACAGCGACTGCACCAGCATCTCGACGGCGCCCAACGACACCATCTCGCCAGCGATCTTGGCGAAGCGTTTTGCCCGGCCGCGAATGGTGATGAAGCCTTCGCGGTCGACCGAGACGATGTCGCCGGTGTCGTGCCAGCCGTCCAGCGGCTGCAATTCGCCGGGCCGGTCAGCGGTCATGTAGCCCATCATCAAATTCGGCCCGTCGAGCCACAGGCGGCCGGCACCCTCGATACCCTCGACCAGTTCGAGCTTCATGCGCATCGCCGGCAACAGCCGTCCGACCGTGCCGTCGCGACCATGGATGGCGGTGTTGACGGCGACGACGGGAGCGGCCTCCGTCAGCCCGAACCCCTCGATGATCGAGGCATCGAAGCGCTCGCGATAAACGCGCCGCGTCTCCGGCTTCACCGCTTCCGCGCCGGCGACGACGAAGCGCAGGCTGGAGAAATCGCCATCCTTTGCGGTGCGGGCATAGTTGGCGAGGAAAGTGTCGGTGCCGAACATGATGGTCGGCTTCACCTTGCGAGCGATCTCCGGGATGATCTTGTAGTGCAGCGGTGACGGGTAGAGGAACAGTTTCACCCCGGTCACCAGCGGCAGGATGGTACCGCCGGTCAGGCCGAAAGAGTGAAAAACCGGCAGCACGTTGAGCAGGATGTCGGACGGCGAAATGGTAATGCGCGCCTCGGCCTGCATGGCGTTGGCGTGGAGATTGCGGTGCGACAGCACCACGGCCTTGGGCGTGCCTTCCGAGCCTGAGGTGAACAGGATTGCGGCGGGCTTGGCCGCATCCTGCCGCTGCAGCGGGAATCGCCAGAGCACCGCTGCTGCGAGCTTTTCCAGCGTCGTGACGCTTGCGCGCACATCCTCGAGCCACAGCATTTTGGCGCCGCCGGCCTCGATCGCGGCGATGATGTCGGCAAGCGCCGCCTTCTCGACGAACGCGCGCGAGGAAACCACCGTTCGGATGACTGCCGCGCGCACCGCGGCGGTTACGCTGGCCGGCCCTGCCGTGTAGTTGATCATCGCCGCTACCCGGCCGGCCGAGAGCAGGCCGACGAAGGACAGCACCACGCCATTGGCGTTGGGCAGCAAAACCCCGACCGCTTCGCCGGGCGCCGCCACCGCCTCGAAACGGCGGCCGAGCACGCGCGCGCCGATGAACATTTTTCGATAGCTGAGCGAGCCGCTGATCACATCCTCGATGATCGGGTGCGAGGCGCCGGTGCGATCCGCGGCATCGCGCATGGCCAGGAACAGGCCGCGATCGAGGTTGCTGCCATAAAGCCGCGCCTCGGCGATGCGGTCGAACAACGCATTGGTGTTGGAAGCCTGGTCGGGGTTGCGCGCCACCAGTTCGGCAATCGTCATTGGCTCCAGCACGCTGATCGAGAGTTTTGGGAACCAGTGGCGCGGCGCCCGGTTCTTTGGCGTCAAGGAAACCGGCAGGTCGCGCGAGCCGGTGACGAAGATCGGCACGATGCGGGCGTCGGCCTGCATGGCGATGCGGGTGACGGCGCGGAACAGGCGAAACGTCTTCACATCGGGCTCGACGTCATCGGGCAGATAGACGGCAAGCCGGCCTTTACCCTTCAGCACCCTGACCAGCCGCCGGCTGACGAAGAGATGCTCGGCGTTGAAGGCGATGGTGCGGCCAAGCTCGCGCCAAGGCTCCATCCAGGGCGAGCGCGCCGAGGCCTCGTCGAGAATGTGCAGCGCGTCGTCGGGCAGCAGCGACAGCATCAGCGCCGGCTCGAAGCGTGACTGGTGCGAGACCACATAGATCACCGGCGTCGGCGCGTTGCGGGCAATGCGGATGCGCCGGTCATCGATCCGGTAGGCGAGCTTGAACGGCACATAGAGTAGCGCCTGGGTAAAGCGCAGGTCGAGACGAAACGTCTCGATCGCGCCAATCAGCAGCCAGGCCAGCACGAGGCCTGCAAGCAGCGCCAGTGTCAGGATCATACCGCGTCTCTCCCAACGTTCCGATATCGCGGCTCTTCGTCCGCTTCGGGGAGAGCGTAGCGCAATGGGGGGCGAGGTCAATGCGGAAGGGACAAGCTCCCCTTCTCCCCTTGGGGAGAAGGTGGATCGGCGCGCAGCGTCGAGACGGTTGAGGGGTGTTCCAGCGGAGTGAGACGTTGAAAATCAAGACCTATCAAGCGCTTAGTTCTTGAAGATTGCCATCCTACCAACACCCCTCATCCGACCCCGCTTCGCGAGGCCACCTTCTCCCAGAAGGCCAGGCTGCCGCGCGCTCAAGCCGCCTTCAGCCGCCCGCTGATGAACCGGAACTCCTGCGACTTGCCGCCATAACCGTACGCCGCGGCCGGGACTTCATGCACGAAGGCATAGCTCTCCTCATGCACGCCACCGAGCAGCTTACCAAAGGTGTCGAAGATCGCCTTCAGATAAGCCTCCAGTTCCAGCTTGGTGTTGGTGCCGTCGACCACCTTGATGTCGAGCCAGAAAGTATTGGCGCCATGCTCGGCCAGCGACTTGCCGCCGGCGAACCAGTGCTGCGGGTCGATATAGGTGACAGCGACGGCGGTGATCGTCGGGTCCTTGCGCAGATGGGTTGCGGTCAGGCCGGTGATTTCCTTGGCGATTGTGGCGGACAGCTTGGCGTCGGGCTTACCGGTGACGCTGATGTTGATGATGGGCATTTTTCTCTCCTTCGTTTGAGCGGCGTTGGAGAGACAATGCCACCATCTTTGGGTCAAAAAAATCGAATTGTCTCGAACATAAGGTTCTGTATTATCGAAGTATGCAAGCTCTCGATCCCGATCTGCTCAAAACCTTCCTTGCCTTTGTCGAAGGCGGCTCGCTGGCTCAGGCTGCTTCTGTTGTCGGCCGCTCGCCCTCGGCGGTGACCGCGCAGATGCAGCGCCTGGAGGAGATCGTCGGCGAACCGCTGCTGGTGGCGCAGGGGCGCGGGCGCGGGCTGACGCCGGCCGGCGAGGATCTTGTCGGTCATGCCCGCCGCATTCTTGCCGTGCACAGCGAGGCCTGGTTGGCGCTCAAGGGCGCGCGTGCCGCTGGTCGCGTCGCCATCGGCACGACACAGGATTTCGCCGATAGCGGCCTGCCGGAGTTGCTGCGCGCCTTCGCGACCAGCCATCCGCGCGTCAGGGTCGAACTGCGCGTCGGCCGTTCGGCCGAGCTTGGCGAGGCGCTGCAGGCCGGGCAGCTCGATCTGGCCGTTGTCATGCGCAAGACGCCGGCCAATGACGAAGTAGGGCTGTTCAGTGAACCGATGCTGTGGCTGTGTTCGCAAAAGGGCCTTGCCGTGCGGGAAGAGGAACTGCCGCTGGCGCTGCTCGACCCCTATTGCGGCTTTCGCGAAGCAGCACTCGCGGCCCTCGATGCTGCCGGCCGCCGCTACCGCATTGCCGCCGGCAGCGCCAGCCTTGCCGGCTTGCGCACGGCGGTCAATGCCGGCATCGCGCTGACCTTGCGCACCGCCCGCTTTGCCCATTCAGGCATTGCCGAAGCACCGCGCGAATTCGCCCTGCCGCCAGTGCCGACAGCGCAATTCGCGATAAAACTCGGCCAGGGCGCCGAGCGGCCGGCGCGCGATCTTGCCATCCTGCTCAGCGACAACCTCGCCTTGCCCGGCTTTGCCGGCTGATGTCCAAAGAAAAAGCCGACCTTTACGGTCGGCTTTGAGGAGGACGGGTCGAGGGGTTTGGGGGGACTTGGGGGGTGACCCGTCGCACATAAAACTGCCTGATCCGCATGATGGTTCCATGACTTGGAAAATAATTATTGGGTTGCCGCACTTTTTCTCGCGGCCAGCCAGTCGCGCCCCGCATGGGCGAAAACCGCGCACAGTACTATGGCGCCGCCGATCAGGCTGGCGGCCGGCGCGATCTCGCCGAGGAACAGGAAGGCGAACAGGATCGCAAACGGCACTTCGGCGGCACCGAGAAGGCCGGACTCAGGCGCAGGGATCAGCCGCGAGCCTTCCGTCCACAGGATCGACGCCGCCGCAAACGATCCTCCGAAGGCGACGAGCAGCACGGCGTCGCGAGCAGAAATCGCCAGGGGGTCGGTGACGAACCAGCCGAGCACGAACAGCAGAAGCGCCGAGACTGCGCCCGCCCACACCACCGGCGTGTCGCGGAAGGCGCGCACCATGATCATGTAGAGCGCGCTGCCGGCGGTCATCAGCAGCGCGAGCCCATCGCCAAACAGATGACCGCTGCCGAAGCCGGAGCCGACCATCATCGCCACGCCGCACAGCGAAACGGCGGCGGCGGCAAGCGTCTGCGCCCGGAACGGCTCGCGCACCAGCACGAGGGCGAGCAGCGCGGTGATGAAGGGCGCGGTGGCGTAGATGACCGCGACATTGGCGACATAATTAGCCTTGGTTCCCCGGGCTCCCATGGAGCCTGCCGGTTCCTGATTTCACCACGCTCCCGTGGTTCCCCGCGGCCGGCATAGGTGAATTTGAACGCCGAGATGAAGGCGATGCTGGCCGCGGCGCCCTCGAGGGCCAGCAACCAGCCGCGCCAGCCAAGCCGCAAGCTTTCCCGCCCGCCGGAGCGGCGCCGGCGCCACAGCGCATAGAAGGTGATCAGGATCGCGCCGACAAAGCCGCGCCAGCAAGTGATGGTCAGCGGGTCGGCGTGGATCGATTTGGTCAGCACGCCGGTGAGGGCGAAGAAAGCCGCCGAGGCCGCCACCAGCATAATGCCGAGCGTACGCTCGGCAGCGGTATCTGTGGTGCCTGGGCCGTCGAGCGCTTCCGTCATCTCAGCAGCCTATCCGTCTTCTCCTGCCACCATGCTGTCAGCACGGGGGTACTCATAGCCGCTTGCGGAAATGCTCGTTGCCGATGATCAGCAGGCCGGCGCCGACGATCAACGCTGCCCCCAGAAACACCTCGCGACGCGGCACGTCGCCCCAGATCGCAAAGCCGAGCCCGAAGGCCCAGACCAATGAGGTGTATTCGAACGGCGCCACGATCGACACCGGCGCCCGCTTCATGCCTTCGAACAGCATAAATTGCGCCACGCCGCCGAGCGCGCCGACGCTGATCAAAAGCAGCAACTGGCGCCAGTCCGGCATCTGCCAGACCAACAGCGCCGGCACCGCGGAAAACACCAGGAAGTAGAAATTGTTGAGCACAAGCTGGATCAGCGTGCGCTCGGCCAGCGCCGTCTTGCGCAACAGCACCACGGCAATGCCCCACAGCACTGCCGCCGCCAGTACCAAGAGCATCGGCACGGACAAGCCGAGACGAGTGGGATCACAGGCGATGAAGACGCCGACGAAGCCGATGAACACCGCCAGCCAGCGCAACAGCGGCACCTTTTCGCCAAGCATCACCACCGACAGCACGGTGACGATGATCGGGGCGGCGTAATAGATGGTGGTGAGTTCGGCCAGCTGCAGGGAGCGGGCCGCGTTGTAGTAGCAGAGCCAGGCGCCGAGCGTGAAGGCGCTGCGCACCAGCATCGGCCGCACGATGGGCGAGCGCATTGTGTCGGCAAAGACGCGCGGTCCGCCGATTGCAGCACAGCCGATAAGCACAGCGATCGAGCGGAAGAACATGATCTGCCAGACGCTGATGCCGACGACCAGAAGCTTGATCGCTGCGTCCTGGGTCGAAAACAGGAAATAGGCGCAGCCGGTGAACAGGATGCCGGCAAGCACCCTTTCGCGGGTTTCCAGAATGGCAATATCGGCCATGCGGCGTGTCCGGCGCTGTCAAGAGGACGAAGAAGAAGCCTGCCCCAATCAGGCTCCCATTGCAGGCTATACGGGCGAAAGCCTGCGGGGCGCTACGCCAGTGGCAAGCTTGCGTTGGCGCAGCCTGGCCGACAGCGTGGGCACGCCGTTCACTGTGTTGCCTGGTAGAGCTCCGAAGCGGCCTCCTTCAGGGCGCGCCGGCCGCCCGGCCTGAGATACATCATGTGGCCGCCTTCGATGACGTCGAGACGGATGGGTTTTGCCCCGCCCAGCGTCGGGATCTGGCTCACCAGATAGCGTGAGGCCAGATAGGGAGTGACCAGATCGGTGTCGCCGTTGACGATCACCACGCCGAGCCCCGGGTTGAGCGAGCGCGCCCGCTGCAGATCGTCCATCACCCCGGCATAGCCTTGCCGCGAGCCGCCATAGTCCCAGGCGTGGGTCACATCGCCATTGAGCAACCTGTAGCTGACATCGGTGCGAAAATTCAGCTCGTCGCGCGCATAACCGACAAAGGCCGAGGTCAGCGCCGGCACGCTGCGGTCGAGCACCGGATCCGGGCCGGCGCTGCGGGCGCTCTCCGGGGCGATGTCGCTGGTGGCGATGGTGCCGTCATACGGGCTGAGCACTTTGCCACTGGCGCGCTGGAATTCGCGCGCGAACAGGCCGGTCGGGATGCGGGCGAAATTGCGCTGCACGAGGTCGAGCGGCAGGCCGGTGATCTCGGCCACGCGCTGGCTGGCCAGCCGCCCGCCCTGTTCCAGCCCGCCGGTCAGAGCCGTGAGGTAGTCGCCCAGCGCATACTTTTCGACCTCGGCGAGCTTTTCGCGCAGTGCTTCGCCGCTGAAGCCTTCGCTGCGCAGGCGCACCGCCGCCAGCGAGGGCAGTTCCAGCGCCCAATGCAGCGGCTGGAATTCGTCGGGCAGCACCAGCGTTAACTCCAGTGCAGGCGAGATCAGTACGATGCCGTTGGGGCTCAGGCCGACATCTTCCTGCAGGGTCCTGGCGAGAAGTGCCGCGCGGAACCCGCCATAGCTTTCGCCGGCGAGGAAGAGCGGCGATCCGGTGCGGCCGTTCTGGGCGAGATAGAGCCGGATGAAAGCGCCGATCGAACTGGCGTCCTGGCTGACGCCCCAAAAATCTTTCGTGTCCTGGCCGGGGGCCTCGCGGCTGTAGCCGGTGCCGACCGGATCGACGAAGACGAGGTCGGTCATGTCGAGCCAACTGTCGGGATTGTCGATCAGCTTTTGCGGCGGCGGCAGGAATTGGCCATCGGCGCCGGTCGCGACGACACGCGGGCCGAGTGCGCCGAGATGCAGATAGGCGGATGCCGCGCCCGGGCCGCCATTGAAGACGAAGGTGATGGGGCGAGCCTTCTCCGCGCCCGCCAGTGGCGGCAGCGTATAGGCGACATAGAAGATTTCCGCGGTGACCTCGCCCTTGCCGGATAGCAGCGACAGCGTGCCGGCCTTAGCCTGATAGCCCAGCTTGCGCCCGGCAATGGTGATTGAATGGCTGGTCGTCTGCGGTGCCGGCAGCAGCGACAGCACGCCGCCGGCAGGGGCGGGGCGCTCGGGCGTTTCGGCGAGGACTGGCTGCGCGAAGGCTGCAAGCACCAACAGGGTAAGCGAGATCAGTTTCAGCTTGAACGGCATGATGTCTCCGCGGGAATGACTCTGCTTACGTATGGCCGGGGCGGTCGAAGTCAAAGTAACTCTTCGTGAGGTAGCATTCCTTCAGCCCCCCTCTGTCCTGCCGGACATCTCCCCCACAGGGGTGGAGATTGGATGTCGCGACCGCCTTCGCTAATCGCCGGCGTAGAAAGCGCCATCGGCGAAGCTGCAGATCTCCCCCCTGTGGGGAGGTGGCCGGGCCAGAGGGGGGCGCTGTCTCGCCGGCATATCAGTGCTATCAAAGTGCGAAGGACCTGAAAGGAATGCAACATGGATGCCACCGCACTCAAAGCCATGCAGGCGCCGATCAAGGAGGCTTATCGCGACGATTCCTCGCGAGCGCTGATCACGCTTCGCGCCAAAGGCTCCATCGACGACCAGTCGATTGCCTGCAAGGTCGAGACGGGCAGGGCGCTGGCGGTCGCCGGCCTGCATCCGGCGACCGGCGGTTCCGGGCTCGAATTGTGTTCGGGCGATATGCTTTTGGAGGCGCTGGTGGCGTGCGCCGGCGTGACGCTGAAGGCAGTGGCGACGGCGCTGGAATTCAGGCTTGGCGCAGCCACCGTCGAGGCCGAAGGCGATCTCGACTTTCGCGGCACGCTGGGCGTGGCCAAGGACGCCCCCGTGGGCTTTCGCGCCATCCGGCTGAATTTCAACCTCGACACGGATGAGCCGCAGGACCGCATCGATTCGCTCATCAAGCTGACTGAACGCTATTGCGTGGTCTTCCAGACCATCAACAGCAAGCCGGAGCTGACGGTGAAGGCGCGCGCCTGATCTCCCCCCCTTGAGGGCATAGGCGCTAAGATAGCTTTGGCATGGACTGAAACTTGCGCTTTCGTGGTGGTTCGCGCCAGCGATATCGCAAGGCATGGAGATTTTGGCGCAGGGCC
>NZ_JAMYMP010000049.1:0-29307 GCF_040318615.1 Mesorhizobium sp. M1078 | reverse complement strand
GCAATGAGGGCATCAAAATTCGTGCCAATGGCGGAACGAGGCGGAGAAAACAATCTTGGTGAATGTTTTCAGTTATTTGGGCTGAGGCAAAATAGAAAGTGGCTAAATCAAGCCTGTATCGTTGACCCGACAAAGCTACAGAATGTCGTACGGCGTCAGTGAGACCGCTATACGTTGACGTCGCCCGATAGCCACAACCGCTATGCGCTGATCGAGTAGGCCGAACAAGCGCGCTGACTATTTCACCATCCACGCCAGCGAGCGGCTCGCACTACATTCCGCTGACCGTTGCATCAAGTCTTTTCGAATGCGGATCGGTTTATGCGTCCGTCGTGATTGATCCCGCAGGCAGCGTTCAACGCGTAGAAGACGATGGCCTCACGATTTGTCTGACTGCCGTCAACTACGAAGCACTTTAGCCTCTCCTCGCGATAGAGCCGGAAGAAGCTTCTTGTGGTTCACGACGGGTCCCTCGCGCCTCAGCATCACGAGCAGACGCCGGTATCCGAACCGGCCACGCTTCTGCGCGATCGCCTTCATCCGTGCGCGGAGCTCTCGGTCGCCGGGCCTGCTGGTCTCGTAGCGAAGCGTCATGCGGCATAGCCCATGGCTTTACACCCCCGCCGTTCGCTCATACCAAAGGGCTTCCTTCAGGCGAGCGACAGCTTTCCGCTTAGCTGCGGGCGTCACCAGTTCTTCCCACAAGATCCTTCAGCGCGGCATTGTCGAGCATGGCGTCGGCAAGAAACCGCTTCAGGCGCGTTCTCGTGCTCAAAGGCTCTTCAGACGCCTCGCCTCGGAGACGTCCATGCCTCCGAAGCGGCCCCTCCAAATTGTAGATCGAGGCGTCGCTCACCCCGTGCTTGCGGCACAGATCGGCAACCGAAACCCCGGCATCATGCTCCTAAGAAGGCGCAGCCGAGAACCGACCGTGCTTGAACGATTCCCTCGTCGTTTCGGCATTTCGAATGTCTGCGAGGAGGGCGGAGACCGCGCGCGAACCGATCTGCTTCCCCACGCAGGTGCAGCGTAAGCGGGGGAAGCAGTTGAAACGCAATCAGGTATTATTCTGGCGTACTCCCGGCGACGACTCTGTCAATGCGAGTCCTTGACCTCCCGAGTTTTTCGCGTTGTGGCTAGAAAGACCTGTTGTGCAAGGACGACTCGATCGGTTGCAACAGGTCCTTCAAATAAATTTACGGATTCTTTGCAACCGGAAATCGCCGACATTGATACGTTCAGTACAAGGTCTGAGATCGCGCACCGCTAAAAAAGCTGATGCCGATTTACCTTCGGACCGCCGTACAGTACGCAACGTCGGAGTTAACAGCCAATGGCAAGAAAAAGAGTGCTCATTCTGGTTGAAGGCCATCCTAGCCCGGAAAATTCATGGTGGGTTGGCGGATGTAGTGCAAGCCCGTTGAAATGACGTAGGATTTGGTTGCTTAAGCCGATCCGAATCATTTCCCGGAGACCACACCCGCCATGAACGATCTTGCGCTGCCGCTGAGCGGTTTGTTATCTGTCGGCGGCAAGTCCGTCGTCGCCCGTTTCGACGGCGGCATGCTGTCGTCCAACAGCGGCGTTCTGGCCTTGGCCGAGGTGGAAAAGCAGTTGCGGGTGGCCGGCCGTCTGGCGCGTTGCATCTACGATCCGCGCTGCGCGGACCAGGTCGTCCACAGCCTGGCCGACATGATCGGCTTTCGCATGAAGATGATCGCCGCCGGCTACGAGGACCGCAACGACGCCAACCGGCTGCGCTCCGATCCGGTCTTCAAGATGGCCCAGGATGCGCTGCCGTCGGGCCGGGATCTGGCCTCCCAATCGACGCTGTGCCGGCTAGAGAACCTGCCCGGCGTGCGGGAGCTGGTCGCCATGGGGCGGGCGATGGTCGACCTCTACTGCGCCTCGTTCCGGCAGGTGCCGAAGCGGATCGTGCTCGACATTGACGACACCTTTGATGCCGTGCATGGCGGCCAGCAATTGCGCCTGTTCAACGCCCATTATGACGAATACGGCTTCCAGCCGATCGTGGTGTTCGACGGCGATGGCCGATACGTCGGTGCAGTTCTTCGGCCAGCCAAGCGGCCGAGCGGGGCTGAGATCCGCCCCCATCTGCGCCGCCTGGTGCAGGCGATCCGGAACAATTGGCCGAACACACGGATCCTGATCCGGGCCGACAGCCATTATTGCAGTCCACCGGTCATCGACTGGTGCCGCGCCAATGATGTCGACTTCATCCTCGGGCTGGCGCCCACCACGACGCTGCGCAAGCATGTCGCGGATCTGGAAGCCCGCACGCTGGCGCGCTTCGCGGTGTCGGAGACAACGAACAAGGTCCGCCGCTTCAAGCAGTTCGTTGACGGCGCCGCCAGCTGGAGCCGCGTGGAGCGCATCATCGCCCGCGTCGAGGTCGGTGCCCAAGGTACTGACACCCGCTTCATCGTCACCAATCTGGCCGGTGGCAAGGCCAAGGCGCTCTACGAGCATCTCTACTGCCGGCGCGGCGCAGCCGAGAACCACATCAAGTCATGGAAGACGCATCTAGCCGCCGATCGCACATCCTGCACCAGAGCGACGGCCAACCAGTTCCGGTTGTTCCTGCATGCCGGTGCCTACTGGCTGATGTGGGGCCTGCGCGCCGCAATGCCGAAGCGTTCCAGCTTTGCCGTCGCCCAATTCGACACGCTGCGTCTGCGCCTCATCAAGATCGCCGCGCGGGTGGTCGAGATGAAGACCCAGATCCGCTTGCATCTGCCGACATCCTGCCCCGACCAGCGCATCCTGCGCATCGTGCTCGACCGCATCCCGCGGCTCGTGACGTAGCCGACGGGGCGCTGACGCCTCGAAACGAACCCGCCGACCGCAACCCGCAAACCCCCGCCTGCCATCATGACGGATCAATCCGGCGCCGATGAAGCTCGTCAAAAGACACCGCAACGCTAACCACATGACCTGTCAGGCCGCCGAAAGCCGATCGCTGTGCATCAAACGGGCTAGGAGCACGGGTCTGCTATACGTCCAAGCAGCCCAGCGTCTTGGTCTTCATCCAATTGTCCTGTCGGCCGATCCAGCTCGGTACGACTACATTGCTACGGAAAGCATTGAGACAATTCGTGTCGATACACATAATCTAGATGCGCTGATCCGCGAATGCTCCCGGCTACGCGCGACCTATGACATTGCTGGCATTACGTCCACATAGAGTCGGTCTATGCGACAGTTGGCAAGCTCTGCCGGTATTTCGATCTACCGGGACCGAACCCCGAATCGGTTGAACGATGCTGCGACAAATTCACTCAACGTCAGCTCCTCGCGGAGGCCGGCGTACCAATACCCGCTTACCGCTTGGCAACGAATGTGACGGACGTAGAAAGCGCTGCCGCGGAGATCGGCCTGCCGGTAATTCTTAAGCCAGCCGTGGGGGCCGGCAGCAGAGGTGTCCGATTGTGCTGCAACGTCGGTGAGTTAGCCGAACATACTGCCTACCTGTTGAGCGGGAAGCACATAGCTGCCTACCTGCTGGGCTGGAAGCACATATGGCGATCTTCGCCGAAGATACTGGTCGAAGAATTAGCACAAGGCCCTTACTATAACGCCGACATAATGGGAGATGGGGTCATTGCGATTTATGCCGGTGAGTTCGGCCCCCACCGCATTTCGTCTGTCGGGAATTGACCCTACCGGCCCCCTGACCGCTAACGAGTGTAAACGCCCCAACGAAACGTTGAACTCCGGTGGACGAAGCGCGGCCCGGTCGTCATTGAAGTCAATCCCCGTCTTCCTGGCACGCCCAGTCCTCAAATGATTCAGTTGGCCTATGGTGTCGACATAATCACCGAGCACATCAAGCTTGCGATCGGCGACGAATGGACTTGCGCAAAACGCATTCGCAGACTGTGGCCGCGCGGATCCTTGTTCCTGATCGCGATGGCACCATTAACTCGATCGCTGGCGAGAGTCGGGCGGCCGCTGTGTCAGGTGTCGCCGAGGTCAAATTCTATGTTGAACCCGAGACGGCGATCATCAGAAAGGGCGATTCGGGAGACTTTATTGGATATGTTATCGCCGCTTCACCCAGCCCTGCTCGGACCAAGGCGATACTTCAGCGGGCCGTTGACTTAATCAGTTGGTCGATTACACCACTTTCGACCCTTGGCGAATAGAAACAATCTGCGGACCTACCCTTCCACCGGACGTTGGTACAATAGAGAGAACGAGAGAGACGCGTTGCAACTGATCCGGCGAGCAACCGGTCTGCGCAGCAACGGCATGAATTGAGACGAAAACTGGAGCAGCAAGAAATACAGCTTCGCCCCCAAGGGTGATACCGGATCGTTCCGTGGTGACGATGGGCTAGGCGATCTCGTTGAGAGTCCGGAGCCTTTGGGGCCGAAAGCCGTCAAAGGTCGTGAAACAGATAGCGACGCCATCGTCTCCTGAACCCATCATGCGGCGGCCCAGCACCGACCGCGAAGAGAAGCGCGTGACCCACGGAACGGTCCAGAAAAAAGTGCAGGAGCATCTTGACCAAACGACCTCAATCAGAGAGGACTCTTAGGGCGAGGAGGTCGCGTCGACCTTAATCAAGACGCTTCGGTGCGGTGGATCCACGGCTGTCGCTTCCGTGTCGACGGTTACCGAATCGGCAATCCACCGGGGACAAATTCAGTTCCCTTTCGATAGGGCTGAACTCGCTGCGTGCCCCACTCGAGCGCCGGTGCTTGGGCCACAGCTCCCGGTATCGCGGGAGGATTTTCGAAGGATACATCTCCGGGTGATAGACCCTGTTAATTGACGGAGCGCCAGCAGGAATGCTGCTGATATTCCGAAGCGGAATAGGGTTAGAGGCGCCGATGGTTAGTTCCAGCCGGTGCCCTCGCCGGACCAGGTGAGCGATCGGTGCCAGCAACGACATCGTATCTCGTAGATTTTACCCGACACGAGATACTCGAATTTGCAAAATGACTGCCGGATCGGCTGGGGCTGGAGGACGTCCGTGCGCTCCAGGTTTATCTAATCTAGTGTCGCAGGGCATTTCCTGGCCGGCGCTGAACCAGACGGTCTGTGCGTTGCGTTTCTTCTACGGGGTGACTGCGCATTTCGAACAAAGAGTTATTGATGATGACCAAAAGCTGGAGCTTCTCCGGCGCATGGAGGCGGGCAGGAGCAGAAGGTCGGGCAGCAGCAGCTCGATCTCGATTTTTTTCGCGAAGCCTTGCGGCACTTCGAGGAAGATCAGCGTCGGAGCAGCGCTCTTGGCGAAACGGGATCTTCAAAGTCATCGAAAAGATGATGACCGGCCTGTCGCAAGGCGAATTCAACATCGACAGAATGTGCTGGCTCGCTGGTGTCAGCCGCGCGAGCTATTACCGTCACTGGCTGGATTCGGCCCCTCGTCGGGCCGAGACGGGTTTGCGCGATCTCATTCAGAAGCTGGCTCTCGGCAACACACGACGGCTACCGCCGGATTGGAGCCCTGCTTCGGCGCGAGGGGTGGCAAGTCAATCACAAATGCGTTCTGCGGATAATGCGTGAAGACAATCTGTTGTGCCTGCGCGCCAGCCCCTTTGTTCCTGTGACGACCAACTCCAGGCATGGTTGGCAAGTGGTGCCGAACCTCGCGAGGGGAATGATCCTCAATGGCTATGGGTTGCCGATATCACCTTCCTGCAGCTGGCTGAGGAGTTTGCCTTCCTTGCCGTTGTCCTTGACGCGTTCAGCCGCAAGGTTGTCGGATGGGCGCTGGATACGCATCTTAGAGCAAGCCTTGGCATCGAAGCTCTCGAGATGGCCATCGCTGATCGCCAGCCCGTACCCGGGAGCCTCATTCATCATTCCGACCGCGGGGTTCAATACGCTTGCGGGGCCTACTCCGAACTTCTGCATCTACACGGTATCCAGGCGAGCATGAGCCGTGTCGACAATCCTTACGACAATGCGAAGGCAGAGAGCGGCGGTGCTTTTTGCTTTCTCATTTCGCCTTCGAGGGTGACGCGATGTACGCATACGACGAAGGCCGCATGATTGGGACACGCGCGTGCGCGCGGCGGGCTCTATGACGGCGATGCGTGAAGGTCAGGCGGCCTGCTGATCGGCGGCCTTGTCGGCTTCGCGCAGGCGCTTCCATTCCCAAGGCAGTAGTTCGTGCAGACGCGAAGGGGGAAGATCAGCAATGCGGGCCAGGACATCGGCGAGCCAGGCTTTTGGGTCGACGTCGTTGAGGCGTGCCGTGGTGATGAGGGTAAGCATAACGGCGGCGCGGTCGGCGCCGCGCTGGGGGCCGGCGAAGGTCAAGTTGCGCCTTCCCAGAGCAATGCCACGCAGCGCGGGCGAAGTCGGCCCAGCGCCTGAGCATGTAATTGATTGGCTTCAGGACCTCGGAAGAGCGCGAGAGGGTATCGCGCTCGCGGAGCAACCAGGCGTGCATGTCGTCGAGAAATGGTTTGCTCTTCTCCTGCCGCACGGCATACCGCTCGGCAGCGCTGCGGCCGTTGATGGCGCGCTCGATCTCGAACAGTGCGTCGAGGCGCCTGACCGCCTCCAGCGCGATCGGGGAGATCGGTTTGCCCTTCTTGCCCTCCCGGGCCTTTTTCGCGATGTCGGCCAATTCGAAGAATCCTCGCCGCGCATGGGCGTAGCAAAAGGCCGGGCGTGATCGGCTGCTCCTTCCGCTGCGGGTCGAACAGCGGCTCGAAGTCACTGTAACAGTCGCACTGAAGGATGCCGGCGAACCCGGCCTGCTTCTGAGGACGCTCGCCGCGCCGGTCGCTCGAGGCGTAATAGATCGCCGCCGGCGGCGCAGGCCCGGCGAAGGGACGGTCGTCGCGCGTATAGGTCCATATGCGCCAAGTCGCGCACTTGCCCTTCGCCAGGAAGCGAATGGTGGTGTCGTCGCCATGAAGGCGCTCGGCCGCGAGCACATGGCGCTCGATCAGCTGGAAGAGCGGCATGCGGCGAAGGTTCCGTGGCCGACCTGATCGGCCAGCGTCGACAGCGGCAGCTCGATCCCCTCGGCCTTGAAGCGCGCGCTCTGGCGGTTGAGTGGAGCATGCATGCCGACCTTGTCGAACAGGATTGTCGCCAGCAGTTGGGGACCGATGAAGCCGCGCGGCGTGACATGGAACGGCGCCGGCGGCTGGGGTGATCTTCTCGCAGTCGCGGCAGGTAAACTTTTCGCGCTCGTTTCGATCAGCTTGAAGCGGCGCGGGATCTCCTCCAGCGTCTCGGTCACGTCCTCGCCCAGCTTGGACAGCCGGGATCCGCCGCAGCAGGCGCAGGCGGTGGGAGGCTCGATGACGACGCGCTCGCGTTCGATATTCTCTGGCCAGGGCTTACGCACTGGTCGCTTGCGCGCGAAGGCGCGCACGCTCTGGGTCTTCGCCGCCGCAGCGGCCGCGGCAAAGCGCAGCCTGGCAACCGCGAGACGGTTGGTCAGACGCTTGTCGGCACGCATGGCGGCTTCACGATCGAGCATCAGGCCAAGCCATTCGTCGCGGCTGAGATCGTCGGCGTTGCTCTGGTCGGCCAGGTCCCGATAGGCGGAGGCCATTCCGCCAAGGCCGAGAGCCTGCATCTGGTCGAGGGTTGGATGTGTCAGCATGGTTGGTTTCCTTCCTTCATTGATTAGGAGCCGCCGCGGATGTTGGTGTGCGATGGCGTGGGCTTGACTGGCTCGGCTGCGGGCGGCACACGGTCGAGGCCGGATTTGAGGATGGCGTTGACGGAGGAGTAGGTGATCGCATTGATGGTCAGCGCCCGCTCGCAGGCCGCCTCGAGCCTATCCCGCTCGTACCGACGGGCCAGCGAGAGGATGCCAAACGCGAAGCGGTATCCCTGCTCGGGATGGGGACGGTCGCGCATCATCCGCTCGACCAGCATGGCGGTGTTGGCGCCGATCCCGGCTGCCTGCCGGATCAGGTTCGCCGGCGTCGTGTTGGCATAGCGCTGGTGCGCCTTGGGCATGTGCTCGTTGACGGTGACATGGCCGCAGCGCTGCGAGCGGCGGACATGGCTGGCGACGCGCTTGTGATCATGGAAGAGCTCGACCACCCGGTGGGTGAGCCGCACATCCACGCGCCGCCCGATCAGCGCGTGCGGCACCGAGTAGAAGGTCCTGTCGATCTCGACATGGTAGTCGGGATGCACCTTGGCCGATTTCCACTCCGCATATTCGAACGGCGCCGGCGGCAGCGGCGCCAGAGCCGACCGCTCGATCTCCTCGAACAGTTCGCGGCGGCTTTTGCCGACATGGCGCATGGGGCGGTTGTTGAGATCCTCCAGCAACCCCGCGATTGCGGCGTTGAGATCGCCGAGACTGAAGAAGCGCCGGTTGCGCACCCGGGCCAGGACCCAACTCTCCACGATCAGCACCGCGCCCTCGACCTTGCCGGGCGGGCATTGCGGACGCCGCGGGCGCGCGCGGGCCAGCGCGGCAAGGGCTTCGTCTCACCCGAGATCATGATCAGCCAGCGCCCGGCCGAGGCGTCCGATCGAGCGGTCCCGGGACACTGGGAAGGCGATCTAATTCTGGGGTTGGACAGCTCGGCGATCGGCACGCTTGTCGAGCGCACGACGCGCTTCACGATGCTGCTGCATCTGCCCCGACTGGACGGTCATGGCGGCGCGCCGCGAGCCAAGAATGGACCTGCTCTCGCGGGGCATGGCGCCGAAGCAGTTCGCGACGCGATCACGAGCACCATCGTAACCCTGCCTCAGGAACTGCGACGCTCGTCAACCTGGGACCAAGGCGCTGAGATGGCGCAAACACGCGACGCTCAAGATCGACACCGGCATTCACGTCTACTTCTGCGATCCCCAGAGCCCTTGGCAGCGCGGTACAAACGAAGACACCAACGGATTGCTACGCCAGTATTTTCCCAAGGGAACTGACCTGAGCGCGCATAGCGCCGAGACGATCGCCGCCGTGGCCGCGACCCTCAACGCGAGGCCTCGAAAGACTCTAGGCTGGAAGACCCCGGCCAAAGCCCTCGACCAATGGCTGCTGAAGGAAGAAGCAATCCATGTTGCGACGACCGTTTGAATCCGCCCAATATACGAGCGAGCAGTTCCAGCGGCTCGTGGCCGACCATGGCATCACCTGCTCGATGAGCAGGTCCGGCAACAATGCGGCGATGGAAAGCTTCTTCTCGTCGCTCAAAACCGAGAGGACGGCCCGCAAGGTCTACAGGACGAGGACGCAGCCAGGGCGGATGTGTTCGACTACATCGAGCGCTTCTACAATCCCAAGCGCCACTCGACGCTGGGCTATCTCAGGCCAGTTGAGTTCTCGCAACGGCGACAGAGGCGAAAACCCACTTACAAACCCCGCCCAGCTTTCCGGTGGTTTTATGCGGGACGCTCGAAAAGGGTGCGCGGGAAGGCGCTCATCAGCTCCGCGCCATTTTCGGTTACCCGAACGGTATCGCTCACCATGTAGATTTTGCCGCGTTCGACGAAATTAGACTGGAAGTGGAAAGTCATGTTGGCCACGATCTCGGTGTCATTGCTGGTCGTCAGACTCGGGCCGTCGAGGAAGTCAAGACCAACGGAGTAGCCGATGCGCCCCTCTTTCGTGAGGCCGTACGGCCGGATAGCCGCTTGGAACGCGCGCGCGACATCGGCGCAGGTCGCGCCCGGGCGCATCGCGTCGACGGCAGCGTGGAATCCCGCCATGCCACCCTCGTGCCGATGCTTCAGGTGCGGTGTCGCCGGGCCGAGATGAGCCATCCGCGTCAGTGGAGCCGGGTACCGGTGCCGGCTAGCGGAAAACTCCAGATAATACTGCTGCCCGGCTGCAAATACGTCGTCCATCCATATCTGGTGTGGCGCATTAGCGAACTCGCCACCTCGGATGTATGGTGGAAACGGCGGCGGTCCGCCGAAAATGCTCTCGGTCCCGGCGCAGAGCACCGACATGATTGCGGCCGCTGCCTCACAATGCCGCGCGCCGACGGTAATCTTGTCCATGCCAGCAAGCATCGCCCGGTCCGCGATCGCAGCTGCCTCGGTCATGTACAAAAGCTCGCGCTCGGACTTGACCAGCCTGCATTTCGATACCAGGCCGCTACCATCACGCGGCTCTTCAACTCCCAACGCGCCGATAAGCTTGCGGTAGGCTTGCACGCCCAGTCCAGACACTTCGACGGCTACACGCGCAGATGCGCCCATCTTGTCCTTGACGAACTGGCCGATCATTTCCCACGCACTGGCGTCTCCGGAGCCGCCGACATAACTTTCGGCATATGCGACAACCCGATCGTGCGGAAGCCAGCATCCGGCGTCGCTAGCCGTGTCGGCGTCCATCTTGCGTAGGATGAAATACGGGTCGTCATCCAACGTCACGAGCGCAGCCTGCGGTTCGGCATCGGAAAAGGCGTCATACCCTAGTAAATAGCATTGATTAGATCCCGAGCTGACCACCAGCACGTCCATCCCGCGATCGGACATCAACGCACGCAGGTTATTGAGTCGAGCTCGATACTCCGACGTCTCAAACGCCTGCACAATGTTCTGGCCGTTCATACAGAACGTCCTCTCCTAGTTTCGTTATCCGTTGCCAGCTTTTCCAAGGCCCAAGGACAGGATCATCTGTGGCGAGGTTCTCTACAACATACTCTCGCACGATGTCGCGAAGTCCATCCGAGTCCCAGCGTCCGCGACCAGAATGGCCTGTGCCGCCACGGGCCGGGATTACCGGCCGCCTCAGCGCGCATCCAACCTGTCTTACAGCGCTTGTCACCGGCAAACCGTCCAGGAAAAGACTCGCCGACGGCGTAACTCGCTCCTGCGTAAACAGTCCGCGCAATACGGGCTTTCTGTCACGCAGAACGATGCCCACAGTTCCAAGTCGTCTTAATTGATGCATCCGTCATCTATGTCTTCCGAATCATCGTGGCCTAAGCCGCCGCGTCCCACAATCGAGCCCAGCTCTGGATTCCGCAGCCAATTAAAGGAGCACGATACCAGTCTAACGCCCTATTGATCCCAGCATCGGCATGTGAGTTGGAACCAAATACTTTTTGAGTCACTTTCGACTATCGGTCCTCGATGGCGTGATGGACCAATGAATCAAGTCGACGGCACGCTGAAGTATCGCCTCGGTCCGAGGAACACTGGATGAAGCGGCGATGACATGTCCCAAACAGTCTCGAAAATCGCCTTTTCTGACAATCGGCGCCTTGGGTTGAACGTAAAATCTGACCTCGGCGACACCTGATACAGCAGCCGCCTGACTGTCGCCACCGATCCAATCGAGCGAGCCATCGCGGTCAGCAACCAGGTATCGCACGGCCGCTGTCTGCGAATGCCTTTTGCGCAAATTCCATTCCTCGCCCATGGCAAGCTTGATGTGCGCCGTGATGAGATCAACACCGTAAGCCAGATGAACCAGTTGGGGATTTGGGCTGCCATGAAGGCGCGGATTGACTTCAATGACAACTGGGCCACGCTTCGTCCACCGGAATTCAATGCCGGTTGGCCCCCAGCCAAGGCCGAGAGCGCGCAAACAGCTCAGCGAAACATCGACGATACGCTCATGCTCGTCATCAGTCAGCAGTGCCGGGTAGGCGCCCCCACGATAGACGAAATGCGGTGGAGGGCCGAAGTCACCGGTGCCAATCCCAATGATCTGATCTCCCATAATGTCAGCGCAATAAAGGGGGCCTTGTGCGAATTCTTCGACCAGTATCCTCGGCGCTGACCGCCAGATGTGCCGCCCGCCCAACAGGTAGTTCGTGTGTTCGATTACCTCATCGGCAGTGCGGCACAATCGAACCCCGACGCTGCCGCTGCCCACCGCAGGCTTAACTATCACTGGCAGTCCGATCTCTGCGGCAGAATTCTCTACGTCCGCAGCATTGGCCGCCAAGCGATAAGCAGGTATCGGAACGCCTGAGGCCGCGAGAAGTTGACGCTGAGTGTACTTATCGCAGCATTGTTCAATAGCTTCCGGGTTCGGTCCAGGTAGATCGAAGTGCCGACAGAGCTTGCTGGCTGTCGCATAGAACGAATCCTCAGCACCTGTGATGCCAGCGATGTCATAGGTCGCTCGGAGCCGGGAACATTCGCGGATCAGCGCATCCAGATCGTCTGTATCAACACGGATTGTTTCAACCCCTTTCGCCGCGAAATAGTCATACCGAGTTGGATCAGCCGAAAGGGTAATTGGCTGAAGGCCAAGACGCTGAGCAGCCTGGACGTAGAGTAAATCCGAGCCCATTATCGAGCCTCCAAGTAGAATCAGCGCTCTTGCCATTGGCTGTGAACCCCTTCTGTGCGTGCCGCGCGGCGGTCTGAACGTCTGAACGATTGTCGGCATCTGTGTAGCCACGCTTGACCTCAGACCTTGCCCGGAGGCTAGCATCGTCAACGATTTCGCGGTGTTAAGAATCTGCGAATTTTGTTTCGAGTTTTGTTGCAACGGTTGCCGTTCAAAGCTTTGTGTGCGTCTTTGCAACGAGCCGCTCCGGCGCGGCGATCAGGCCTGTATAGGGTTGGCGTCGCGTTGCTTCGGCCTCGAGCCTGCCAAGAAACTGGGCCGGCCAAGGCGGTCAAATCGTTGGCAGGAGAACCTGACGGTACAATGTCGGCTTTTCAATCTGCCACGCCCCTCATATTGGGCAAGAATGCGCGTCCTCGCCAAGCTGTGCCAGCTTGGCCGAACCGCAGCACGGGCAGGTTGACGGTGCGGCGATGATGGCGCGCTCACGCGGACGACATGCCAGTGTCCGAGGCCTTCAGCTCCCGGGCCAAAGATCTTCGCTAAGTGCTCCTCCTATCATCCACCTCATGAAAGGGGATTTGAATCACCCGCGAACGCCGTCGTCACATCACAACGATTCATCGATTACAGGGCGCGCTCCAGCCTTAGTCTGGGCGGTCGATTTCGGGCGTGCCATTGATCGTTTCGACCGGTATCACTCGCCCCGTCGTCGCCGACGTGATCGCGGCCTGCATGAGAGCGAGACTGCCAATATTGTCACGCCCCAGGCTGGCGAACGATGCGACCGTGCCGATCTCGACGGCGCGCGCAAAGGTCGCCAAGCTTTCTCTACGGCCGAACGATGCCATCGCGGGAAGGTCGATCGGCACTACGGGGTGGCCGCGCTTTCGGATCCTGACGTGATCGCCGTCCAATGTGACATCACGATCACCGCGGCAGGTCCAGATGATCTCGCCCTCGGCGCATTCCAAATGCCACTCGCCGCCATACGGCGTCTCCACTCCACCACTAAGCCAATTGCCGCGATAGGTGACGACGGTGCCTCGATCGAAGATGATCGTCGCAGCCGCAGCGGGCGGCTCTCTGTACGAACTCCCTTGCGGCTGCCAAGCGGTACAATATACCTGCCGGGGTTCCTGCCCGAGCACCATACGCATCAGGTCAAAGTGGTGGATACCAAGATCCTCAAGAAGGGGCTGTCGTAAGGCGTAAAAAGGTTCATCGGCCGGCGTACAGTTCAGGAACCGCCGGAATTCGATGTGGACTGCGCCTACCGGTCCGAGTACTTGCTCTCTGACAAGCCGGGCAGCACTGATGGCTGCAGGAAAGAAGCGGAAGTTCTGGCTGACCATAAGTCTTAGGTGGTAACGGTCCGCCAAATCAGCGAGGCGCTCCGCCTCTACGGTCGTAGACACAAACGGCTTCTCCACCAATACGTGCTTCCCGGCCTCCAGAGCAAGTTCAACGAGAGAAGCATGGGCCCGGACGTCCGCCGTAACCAAGACAGCGTCGGCATCGACATTCGAGAGTGCTGCCTCCAAAGTTGGGAAGCACCGGTCCGGGCGAGCCCCCAGCCGCAGCTCCACTCGCTTCAGCGCCTCGGGATTCGGGTCGGCCCAACCTACCGCCTCGACTTCGGGCACCTGAGGTACGACCGTCTCAGCCCAGTCTGCACCCCATTGACCAAGCCCAACCTGAACTATCCTAGTTGGCATGATACCACCTCCTATTTAGACTAGACGAACCGCGGATGTCGCTTCAATGGCGCAAGATGCGCGGCGCATATGGTGAAGGGCGCGAAGTGTGCACGTGGATGGATCGAGGAGCAGCCGGCGTTGCAGACCAAAATGTCACTCTACTGGAGTGTGCTACAACCTTTTCAGCTGCAAGACGCCACATCATTCGGATTGGCCATTTGCCACTCACGAAGTCGGCCTCGCAGGCCTACGAGAGAGGTGATTGAGCCCCTCATATCCGACGCCTTCATCAAGGTCCGCAACCAACCAGCCCTCGCTTCAGGGAGAGCCTGCGAGCAAGCCGCCCAACATTCCCGGCTCATCCTGTAAGCTCGGCGTTGATCAAGCTTAAACTTCGACAATACATTGCACCTACTTTTCCGTCATCATGTTCCAGCTAATGAAGTGAGCCTGCCACGGGAGCGATGTTATGTATAGTAAATGTTATGTAAAATATTTCTTGCTAGCCTTCAAAACTGGATCGATCAAGAACTGGCTGATGCGGCGGCCACGCTACCACGTGCACTTCACACCAGCCTCGGCTTTCATGGATCAACCAAGTCGACGCTGGTTTGCGGAATTGACCCGCAAGCAATTACGGCGCGGCGTTGGCCTGGCCGAGCAGTTCCAAATCTTTGCCGCGTGATTGGCCTCGTGTCAGACTCTCTCTACGCTCCCATTCAGCCGTTGCAACAAAACCCACCGATGATCGTCCCAATCGCCGGCAACGCGACGGTCAGCAACGGCGAGGCGATGGGGCTGACGGCTTTGGCAGGAGCAGGCATCGCGCGGCTGGCGCGCTGGCATGTCGAGCCCGACATTGTCGCTGGGCGGCTTGTGCCGCTGCTGGAAGAATTCAATCCCGGCGACGAGGAAATGACGCATGCCGTCTATGTCGGCCATGGCAAGCACCTGCAGGCGTGCGTCAGGGCATTCCTGGATCTCCTCGCCAGACCGTGCGTCTGTAAGGGTAAGCCGCGCGTCTACTAAGGGACACGCGGCCCAGGAGAAGCCCGTAGATTTGAGCGATTACGGCTTCTGCACGAAAGGCGCCGGACGCCGGCCGGCACCTTGCCGCTCAAGCATCCAGCCGGGATACTCGGAAGGCAGCGCGCTGACCTCATCCAGCCTGGCGAGATCGTCGGCGTCGAGCTTCAATCCGGTGGCCGCGAGGTTCTGTTCGAGCTGGTCCATGCGGCTGGCGCCGATGATGACGCTCATCACGAAAGGCTTGGCCAGCACATAGCCGAGCGCCACCGTGGCGACGCTGACGTCGTGCTTGGCGGCGATCTCGCGCATCACGGCGACCGCCGCCCAGGCGCGGTCCTCGTTGACCGGCGGGAAGTTGAAGCTGGTGCGGCGACCTTTGCCAGTGCCCGGACCGTATTTTCCCGAGAGCAGTCCGCCCGCCATCGGTGACCAGACCATCAGGCCGAGCTTTTCCTCGAGGATGAGCGGCACGATCTCGCGCTCGAGGTCGCGCCCGGCGATCGAGTAGTAGGATTGGACTGTCTCGAAGCGGGCAAAGCCCTTGCGTTCGGCAATGCCAAGCGCCTTGGCGATGCGCCACGCTGCCCAATTGGAAAGGCCGACGTAGCGAACCTTGCCACTGGCAACGAGGTCATCGAGCGCCCGCAGCGTCTCGTCAATCGGCGTCACCGTGTCGTTGCCATGCAGCTGGTAGAGATCGATATGGTCGACTTGCAGACGTTCGAGGCTGGCATCGACCGAATCCATGATGTGACCGCGCGACGAGCCACGCTGGTTCGGGCCCTCGCCCATCGCCCCGTGGACCTTGGTGGCGATGACCATTTTTTGCCTGTCGACGCCGAGATCCCTCAGCGACTGGCCGAGCAGCCGCTCGGACTCACCGTACGAGTAAACGTCAGCGGTGTCGAAGAAATTGACGCCGGCGGCCAGTGAGCGCGCGACGATCTCGTTGACGCCTTTCTGGTCGAGGCTGGCGATCCCGTCCCATTCAGCGTTCTCCCCGGCGGCGCCGAAGGTCAGTGTGCCGAGGCAGAGTTCGGAGACGAACATGCCGGTACTGCCAAGCTGGTTGTAGCGCATGATGGAATTTTTCCCGAGAGAAGGATTGAATGACATGACGGAAATAGGAGCGGGCCGTGTCGTTTCAGACGTGGCCATAGTGCTCGCGATGAACGACAACTGAAAAGGCGTAGTCGAGCAGCGTACTCCAGGAGAAAATAGGCAACCTCACTTCGCGCTGCACACAGCGCGCGAACGGCTGAAGTCCTGTGCAAACGAAAATCAATGCGCACAGGTCGGCGTTCTTGGAGACAAAGTCCTTACACGCACTAACGAACTCGGCTTCGGCGCGTTCGAAACTGGCCCTGGGAACCGAAGACCACTTGTCTGCGCTCCACAAATTCTCGAATTCCGGGCACGAATAGTCCTCGGATACTCCCATGAACGCAAGGTTTGACGCCGGATCGATTCCGGCGCTGACGAGATGGTGCTCTGTCAGCCGCCGAGGGAAGGCACACACAATCCCAACGCGTCCCGTGCTTCCGGTCAGCCGCTGCGCGAGAGGTACCTGCAAAAGGCTCGACATAAATACAGGAACCGATACTTCGGCCGCCACCTCTTTTTGGAAATACGCAAAGTGAGCGCACTCAGCAGCGATGGCTCGACACCCCATACGTTCGAGTCGACGCGCGGCCTGCAGTATGGGTTCTAGGCAAGTGGATTTATCCGACTGAATTCCGAGCCGATCGAAGTCGACACCTTCGACTACGTCGTATTGGACGGGGAATTGATACGCACTTGCGTTCCGTACGGAGCCGGGAAAACCAGGGTATACCTCATCGAACAGCATGATCCCCAAACCCATGCCACAACCATATGTACCCGGTTGGGCGTGAATGACATCGATCCCAAAGTCGCGGTTCCCAGACATAATATGACTCCCAAGCTAAGAATGTAATGGCCATCGTGAGTAAGAATTAGCGCGCCGTTCGTCGCCATTTCTGGTGAGGAGCGACAGTAACTCTGAGCTAAACTTCGTCCGGCCCATCCGACAGTTGAAACAGGCATACCGCATATTGCATGTTAGAATCGGTCCAGTGCTGCACCGGGCGGAAGCCATAATCCATGAACACGTCATGCAACGCATATTTCTCCATCAAGGTGCGGATGAATTGAAGGGAGCACTGTCCCCTATGATAAGGCCGTCGCCAAACCTGTCGCTTTAGGGAGTTTCAAGAGTCGTGCCAACTGCGAAGAAATATCCTTTGAAAGAGTTTTACGCCTGTTGCTCAATGGCTTGAATGTTCAAATATGACAGCGCAACGAAGCCACGTGGAACACGACCGTGTCTCGGACTCGACAAACCCGACAGTAAGTGTCGGTCGCTGGCCTCAACCGATTCATGTTGTCCGAGGCCGCAGGGCCCTGCCGAAGCCGGCAGTTAACCCCTCAGTGTAGGTGCGCGGCAAAGAGATGTTGAGGATATTGTGGCGGAGCTCGGAATGGCGTTGTCACGTTGTTTGAAATGTGGCCGCATGAGGCCGACACCGCGCTTTTCAGGCAGGCCGTGCACTCACGTCTTCCACGCGGAAGGATCGTTCGGCCTCCTCGATTCCTTAAGTTCTTCTTCCGACCTGCACACAGCCACCGACTGCGTGCGTGCCGACGACTTCATCGAGGTGCCAGACATCGTCTTTCGTCGGCGCCAACCATGCTGCCGCGTTCAACCGGTGCCGTCTTATCCGCTCCGCGATTCTCGCTCCAAGCCGCCCAAACCTAGTCTGTTTTATTGGAATGCGTCGTCGACCGAAGGTGTGGAAACAAACTGCCGTCGAAAATTTGATTAAGGTTCTTCGCGACAAAATCGGCAGCGCCGCTTTCGTCTTGACGCAACTCGCCGCAGCTGTTGAGGCCAGTCGTTACCAGAAGTGCGTCGAGCCCTGCAGCCTTTGCGCCCTTGATATCGGTATCAACCTGATCGCCGACCATCAAGAGACGGTCGCTACCAGCCCGAGTGATGCACTCTTCGAAAATCGCTCTTCCTGGCTTGCCCATATTCTCTACTGAGATTGGAGGGGCTCCGAAAGGCGCTAGTCCAGCTTTAAGCATTGGTCCTATTATGCCTGGTCCAAAGACGAGTGTGCCGTTTTTGCCAGGATAAATGATGTCCGCGTTTGCCGCTATAATACGGGGCATTTCACCCGTCTCGATCAGTCTGCGTTGAAAGGTCGACAGGATGTTATCGGCAGCCCGTTTAAAATCGAAACCTTCATCATCGAGCACTACGAGTGTGTCGAATGTCGCGGCCGTATCAGCGCAATGAAGATTTGGATGCTTACCCAAGATCTCAAGCGCAGCGTGTGCACTGCCCACATAGGAAACTAGCCGCCCGGACGCCAGCTCTTCGAGTACGCGATGCCGCGCAACACCTCCCGCGAAGACGATACGGTCGACTGCCGGAATCGGAAGTCCCGCGCCGCGGAGACGCGCTAATATCGTTTGCTCCGACCCACTGCTGATATTCGTCACGATGTAGTATGGCTGACCGGACGTATTAAGTCGGGCCAAGATATCAGCAGCGCCAGGCAGGGCTTCATTTTCGCTGACCAGGACCCCGGTCGCGTCGAAAAGTATCGCGTCATAGCAATCTGCCAGTGTCTGGGGAGGTGGGCTTTCGAGGACCGCGGTTTGAGGACAAGCCGATTCCGACCTTGGCTGAACCGCGCGCGCCTTAGAGGGCGGAAAGTAGCCGTGACGCACGACCCTCGCTTCGGGTGGTATGCTGGCCGCGCACGTCTCGCTATACGCCCAGGCCAGCCACTCGCATAAGATCGCCAAGTCTTCTGCCTCGACCGTAGGCCCCGCCCATATCCGAAATCCGGGCGGCGCGTCACCGTAGCTCCAGATGTCAAAAGCCGCGCCTTCGGCTTCGAGTAGACGGATCATCTCCGCAACGATTTTGCCGTCGTCCTCTTTCTCGCCGGCAGCGTGCTGCTCTCGCACAAGCCGAAGAGTAATCGAACAGGTGGAGCGTGCTGCCGGATTGGTGCAAGTCCAATCGATCCAGGGAGTAGAGTTCACCCAGTCGTCCATCACAGCATAATTATTGGCAACCCTTTTCAGAAGTGCTGGTAGTCCACCGCACGCTTCTGCCCAGTCGAGCGCGGAATGGATATCCTCGACGGCGAACATGCTGGGGGTTGAGATCGTGCGGCCGCCAAAGAATGCCTTGTTTACAGATCCGTCGGCGTTGTGCAGTCTCATGAGCCTGGCTACGGGCTTACGTCCGCTGGCTTTCAACCGTGCCTGGGCCCGAGGCGAGAGTGCGATCATGCCATGGCCGCCTTCGCCCCCAAGCGCCTTCTGCCATGACCAGCACAGAACATCGATCCGATCGTAGTCGATGGGACTCGTAAAAGCTGCCGAGACGGCATCTGCGATCACAAGCCCGGCACGGTCAGGAAGAATCCAGTCAAGATCCGGTGGACAGACGCCGCTGTTGGTGCCGTTTAGCACTAGAACGATGTCGTGAGTGGGGTCGATCCCGCTCGTGCTCGGAAAATCTCCGAAAGCACACATGTGACGGCTTTGCGGGGCAAGCGCTAACGTATCGATCTCATTTGCCCAATACTGCGAGAAGTTGTCTGACAAGAATGTCTCGACTGGAAACGGGCCAAGCAGATTTTGTAAGGCCATGCTGCAGGCCCCAGTGCCTGAACCGGGCACGATTCCGCAGAGCCAGCTATCGGGCAGCTCTAGCAAAGAGGCCATGCGCCTGATTACTTCTCCTAGCCTTTCTGCTCCCTCGGAGCTCCGGTGACTCCGTCCAACATAGCGCAGCATAGTTGGGTGCACGCTCCAGCCGGGATGTTTGCGGCAAGGACCTGATGAAAACCGTGGATCGGACGGGGGGGCCGATGGTTTTGCTACCGCGTTTGGCAGGGTCATGGCTTCCTCCAAGTCGGGAAAAGAGGCACCTCGACAGAGATATCTGCGATCAGGCGATGTCCTGCGCCAATAGAGCCGACAGCTTTTCATCGGCAAAACTCATCCGTTCATCGGCGCGAAGTTCCGAGAGGCGGCTGATGATCGCGGCCTCAGACAAAGCCCCGCCTTCACAAAGCTTTTGAACATAGGACGGATGGATGAAGTTTGAGCCTGCGAATTGATATGCCGCGCTGCTGCCCCAGCCATACCGTTTGCGAAGCGGATCGAAGTGACGCAAGACGTGCTCGATGAGTCCCCGTTCCGTGGATGTTTCGAGGTGAGTGAGTAGCGGCAGGAGCTGCTCACTCGCGGTATTTCCTGCGCCGCGGCCCATGCCCCCCATGGTGCAGTCAATCCAGGTCGCTCCCGCCATAGCGGCGGCCACTGAATTGACCAGAGCATATCCGCGGTTGTCATGGCCATGGAATCCAATGTCAGGCTCAATTCGGTTGGCAAACCGGCTGATTAATTCCTGAACGCGGGTCGGCTTCATAGAGCCAAAGGAATCGGCAATATAAAGCACATCTATGCTGTCGACCTGCTTTACCTCCTTCAGGCACATCTCAACTTCTGCGGCATTTGCTGCGTCGATCTGCATGAGATTCACAAACACGCAAAAACTCCTGTGAGACAACTCAGCGAAAATGTTCCTGCAGGCAGCCAAGTTGCTGTAATGCGTCGCCACGCGGACGGTCGTGATATGTCCTGGCACTAGTCCTTCTGTCAGGCGGGTCACGGCAAGAGGTATAGGCAGTTCGCTCGCAAGCACGTCCTTGGCATCGATCATCACGCATGCCTTGACTAGGAGACCGGCAGCCACCTGTTCGGCCTTAGAGCTCGTCACACTGGCGAAATATCCGTGGCTCTCAGGCTTTCCGGCGAGCCCCAGCTCGACCATGCGCACCGGGAGAGTGTTGATGGTAGCGACATAGTCCGACACCAGTTCCGGCGCGAAATCCCAACCCGTGTAATAGCCACCGTCGCGCAAGGTGCAGTCTAGGAAGTTCACTTCATCTGGTATTGTGTTTAACATTGCCCAGCCTCTTCAAAATACCGCCACAACATCGAAGCATGCTGCATCAGCTCGCGGCATAGCCCCCGTCGACATAAAGAATCTCGCCTGTTACGAACGATGCTGCTGGGCTCGCGAGGAAAATGTAAGGCCCAAAATACTCGGACAGATCGCCGCGGCGTCGCATCGGAGTGAGTTCCATTGCGCGGCGCTGATAAGGGGTATCGAGATTAGGGTGCACTCCATCCATGAAGTTGTTGATGAACCCAGGTGCGACGGCGTTCACACGAATACCCTTATCGGCCCATTCTACCGCCATGGTGCGCGTTAGTTGATTGACGCCTCCCTTACTCGCAGCATAGACAGCCAGGCCCGGTATGCCGAGCGAACTGGCGACCGAAGAAGTCATGATGATGCTGCCGCCGCCTTGTTCCAGCATTGCCTGGGCGGCAAACTTCGCACAATAATAATAGCCCCGCAGATTGGTATCGACGATTTCGCCCCATTCCCGCTCTTCAAATGAATGCGCTGGCTTAATGATGTCGGTACCTGCGTTGCAGACCATCACATCGATCTGCCCGAACCGGTCGACCGTGCCACTGATCAGTGCCTTGCAATCGTCGTGCGACCGCACATCGGCGCGGATAGCCGTCACGTCGATTCCTTGGCCCGCAAGTTCGGCCTCTGCTTCGGTCAGCTCTTCAACATTGTGCGAGGAAAGGACTATCTTCGCGCCCAATCGTCCAAAGCAGGCGGCGAGCGACTTCCCTAGACCGCGACTCGAGCCTGAAATGCAGACCACCTTGCCATCAACTCCGAAGAGCTCTTGGTATCCTTCTGCACCAGTCGCATAATTATGAGCGGTATCTGACATAAAGATTACCCAATCCAGCTATGAATACACGCATGTGCGATTGAACGGCCGAGATCGATGACTGCGTTGGCTTCGTTCATGCGATGGCTCGTAGTGCGATGATTTGTTCAGACGGTTGCACTCAGCCCACCATCGATGACGATCAGGGCGCCGCTGACATAGGCCGCGCGAGCGCTGGCCAAGAATGCAGCAACTGCCGCGAATTCCGAGGGATCGCCAAGGCGCCGGGCCGGGGTCCTATCCTCAAGCGCACGGATGGCTTCGGCGTGGTCTCCGAGGCGATTGGCTTCGTGGATCGCGGTGCTGTGTGCTCCAGGAGCCAGCACGTTTACGGTGATATTCTCACCCGACAATTCTTGTACGAGCGTGTGGCAGTAAGGCACTAGCCCTGCTCGTGCGACACCCGACAGCGCGAAATGTACTGGGGTCCGTACAATAGCCTCGGAAGCGAGCATCAATATTCGCCCCGCTGGCGAGCGCCGCAGATGCGGCAAGGCGGCCGTAACTAGATTTATCGAAGGTAAAAGCACTCGGTCAAACGCATCGTCGAAATCCTTAGGCGTCATGGCCGAGGGTGGCCCGGCAGAAACGCCGCCGCAATTCGTTACCAAGATGTCGACACATCGAAAATGCTCTGCTGTTTCGGCAACCCAAGCTGCTGCATCAGCGCAGTCAGTTACATCGGTCGCGCGTGCCAGTACTTCGGCGCCTTTGCTGCGCAACCAGTCCACTGCTCTTTCTAGCCGCGCCGGATCCCGCCCACAGATGGACAGGCGGCAGCCTTCGTTGGCTAACTCCTCAGCTGTGGCCAAACCTAAGCCGCTTGAGGCGGCCGCGACCATTGCCACCTTGCCGTCAAGCCCTAAATCCATCTTTACCCCCAATTGACATCGCCACGCTTCTTGGCACCGTTGCAGTCAGCCAAGCATGTGCTGTGCCAAACGAAAAATCCGCTTACAACAACATGATAGCCCTGCTGATAAAATGTCGGTTGTGCTCTTACGTCGGATCCCCGACATTTGTGTCGCATGCACGCCGATACGCCTTCCGGTTCTGAAGACAGCGTTGGGTAAGCAACTTAATTTTTTGCCCAAGTCGAATTAGATTAGATTAGTCATGTAAGAGGTCGGGCCTCACTGGGCGGCGTGCAGCTCCATCGCTATCGACGTTCGCCGCGTCAATATCACCAAACTCTCGAGCCATTCGAATACGCCAAAGGCGAAGGTGATCGGGGCGCACCGACGTGCCATGATCGACCATACGTTACCGCAGAGTGTGCGACTCTGCTCAACAGAAGCGTTGTCGGCGATGACGATGGAAGGCGACTCCGCTCCTGCTGGCGTTGTGAGACAAAGCCGGGCGGACCCGTTCGACCTGGATGCAGTACTGCCCTACTTGCCTCGCCGACAACGACGCTCGTACTTTCGCCGTCCCTGGCGGCGGGCGACGCGGATCTCGTGCTTTGCACATGGTCCCGGTCTGCGTGATCGATGTCCCACCGGTCCAAGCGGGATTGCCTTCTTCGACCAGATCGAACTGATGCCGCAGCACTTCTGCGCCCGATGCGCTTTCGATCTGCGCAGGGCATCGAAGGTGTTCGTGAAACCGTCGGCACGACGGCTGGAACAGTCAATCGACGATATCTGCAAGGTGGGATGGCCAAGGGATCGACGACGGTCGGCGACCTGACTTCGCGCCTGCCGCACGCGCCTATTTTGCCGGCGTCTCCTTGGGGAAGACGCGAACCTGTCCGCACTGCAGCCAGCCGCATTGCAGCGCTGTCGAGCCAATCTATAGCCACAAAGCCATGCTGCTGTACACGAGGCAGAAGACCTCTGTGCAACGGAATTGCTTTTCGACGGGTCGACGCTTGGGCCGAGGCCGACGACCATCTTGGAAACACTGTGTGCGCCTGCAACGCTAGCAAGCAGAAAAGCACGGCCAAATCGGCGCTGGTGCAAGGTTTCGGCCTCAATGTCGGATACCCGACAGGATCGCAAACCTGTGCCCGTTGCATTGCTGATGTTTTGCTCTGGCACATTCGATGCAGGGGATCTCCCGAACGCAGCAAGCGTATATCTTCCTATGATCAAACCCACCGAAAAATGCTGTCGCCGCATTCATGACCGCGCCCTCGCAGGTCGCCAAGCCGGTCGAAGGGCGCCTCATCACGAACGAGGCGGCTACCTGGCCCCAATTGCAATGAGGGTAGGCTGCGAAAGCATCTCGCTGACCACGCCGGGGTCGTCGAGGCGGGCGGGTTCTCGGTGCGAGCCACGCGCCACATGTCGCCGCCATAAGTGCCGATCTCCACACGGAGCCGGAATCCGCGGGCATCACACCCGACAACACGAACGCTCGGACAAACTGTTGCAAATCGGGCGGTGCTGACGATGCCGGCGGGGCGGGTAAGTCCAACGGCCATGGCCGACATTCGCGGCGCACAGGTTCCGATTGGGACGCAAGCCAGACAACTGGAGCTCTCATGCACATCCTAGAAACGTCGCGTCTTATCTTAAGACCGCCGTCGCATAGCGACGAGCTTCTTTTACATGGACTTCATAGCGATCCGTTCGTGGTGAACGCCATCGGGGATGGAGTCTATCCGACGATAGAGCAGTCGAAAGCTGCACTGCTTCACTTTATCAATCATTGGCAGCTGAATCGTTTCGGCTTATGGATGGTATTCGTCAAGGATAAAGGCCAAGCTAGAAAATTCGCTGGCTATTGCGGATTGATTTGCAGCGGGCCGAATCTGTCCCACGTCTCGAATGATGTAGATATCGTAACTTGCCTCCACCTTGCGGCCTCGGGGAAGGGGATCGCCGTCGAAGCCGGCAGGGCAGTAGTCCAGTTTGCGTTCGAGCGATTGAAGGTTAAGAAAGTGACCGGATGGATTCGTCCAGAAAACACCCGTTCGCGTCGAAAAAATATGAAGATTGGATTTTCACATGTAAGTGACCGAATGTTAATGGAGATAACTCCAGAAACTGCCGTAAAAATCGACAATTTACTTATTTTAGATAGTGCGTAGCCAGACGTAGCAATTTGATAATCCTGATGACCAACTGCATAGTTGGTGCGCTGCTAAATGCTTGAGCGACGCGGGCGGGCATCGGCTCCAGCGATCGCATGGTGCAAGGCGCGCATAGATCGCGGATACGCTTGTGCAGCTGTCCCTCGCGCTCGGCCTTGGCGAGCTTGGCGTTATTGTCGGCGAGCGTGGAGAAGTTGGATGCTCTTTTGCGGCTTTGACGGCTTCGACGGCGAGCGCGGTTGCCGATGGCTCTTGCCGGTGCCGGGCGGGCAAGAAGATGAACTGCCTCCGCCCGCTCGATGAACTTCAGTTCGGCCCGCCATGATGCGGTTTTGTCAAGAGATGGCTGGAAAGAGGGCTGGAAGCCAAGGTGCTTAGCCAGCGAGCGATTGTAGGTGATGTGGCCTTCGTTTTTCGCCGGTAATCGCCGTCTTCATCCTGCCGTAGAGGATCTCGATCGGCACTCCTCCAATGGCGTAGAAAGCCTGCATATGACAGCGCAGCAGCCTCTGCAGGTCCTGGTGCATGACGTAGCGGGCGAAGATGCAACGCGAGTGGTCAGGCACAAGCGAGAACAGCCAGACAAGGCGCATCACGCCCGGCGCGTTCGATGAACTCGGTGACCGCGCAAAGTCGACCTGTGCTTGAAATCCGGCCGGGGTCCGAACCACACCTCGAAGGGACGCACTTGCTCTTTGCGGTCCGATCGCGGCCACGAAGCGCTTCACGGCAGTGTAGGCGCCGTCATGGCCGCGCTCACGAATCTCGCGCAAAATGCATCGCGAGATTCCGGATCATCTGCTCAAGCACGTTTCGCCGCTGAGCTGGGAACACATCAATCTGACCGGCATCTACACTTGGGATGCAGAACATCAGATACCTGAAGGCCTTCCGGTCGCTCAGACTTCCGGCTTGGTTACGCCACGCCGCATGACGTCATGCTCCATTCGGCCTTAGTGTATCGGGCCTTTATCAACCAAAGACAGCTACGGCCGATTTGATGGTGACGCCGCCATCGAGGGTTCGGCGCATCTGACGTCCCGTAGCGGCGCGAAAGACAGTCGGCAGTTGCAGCGCTGGCGGCACCCTGGCTGATGCTTCAGTCGGACAAGCGCTTGTCCTCGTTCCGGCTCCCCGAGATCCTTGGCGTGAGCCAACCGACGGCCTGGCGCATGTGTCACGCCCTGCAGCTGATGGTGGCGCGGGAAAACATTCTCGACGGCACGAACCACAGATCCCATGATTTGCGGCGCAGGCAGATTAGACTGCGCCATCTCAAACTCTGGAGGCCTGATCATGTTGCAATCATTCAACGGCGCAGAAGTTGTCCAATACAATCGTACGCTCGTACTGGCAATCGAACTAAGCAACAAAAGCTGGGTTTTGGCGGCCCAGGTGCCCGGCCTGCCGCAGACCAAGGCGAAGCGTGCCATTGAGCCAGATAAGCTTGCTCTTCAGTCCGCAATCGATGGCTATCGTGCTCGTGCTGCTGCTGCCGGCCACAAGGTAGATCGGGTGGTTGCGACCTACGAAGCTGGATGGTCCGGGTTCTGGCTTGCCAGATGGCTGATTGCCAAGGCGTGGAGGTCCATGTCATCCAGCCTTCCAGCGTGCCCGTCGATCGTCGCATGCGTCGCGCAAAGTCGGACGGGATCGACGCCGAGTTACTCCTGCGTACACTGCTGGCGTGGCTTCGCGGCGAACCGCGCGTCTGCTCCATGGTACCGATCCCTGACGAAGCCGATGAGGATGCACGGCGCTCTGTCCGCGAACGAACAGAGCTCGTGTCCGAACGCGTCAGCCTTGCCAACCGGATCGGTGCTGTCCTCGCGACGCTCGGCGTCGAGGACTACAACCCGCTCCTGAAAAACCGCCGGCGGCGTCTGGCCGACCTTCGTACCGCTCTGGGTGACCCAATGCCACCTCACGCCCTCGCCAATATCGAACGGTTGCTGAGCCGGCTGGAGCTCGTTCTCGATCAGATCGCCACGCTGGAACACGACCGCGATGCGGTAGCGGAGGTGCCCGCTTCGGATGATGCCAGTCGGATGATCCAGCAGCTCTGCAGTCTGCGCGGTAGCAGAGTGCCACAATATTGGTCCGCGAGGCCTTCGTCCGTCGCTTCGCTAATGCCAAAGCGCTCGGATCTTAGTGTCTGCTCCAAAAAGACGTGAGTGATTTCAGCGGGTTGTGATTCTGTCGGATTGCTGAGATTCGACGGAGATCATGATGCCCTGGACCGAAACCACTCGCCCCCACTATGAACGGCGCTGCCCGCGCTACGCAAGCGACCTGACGGACGCGGAGTGGACGCTGATCGAGCCGCTGATGCGGCACCGAACCGCATTGGCCGACCTCGGAAAACGGACCTGCGCGAGGTCGTGAACGCCATGCTTTACATGGCTTCGTCGGGCGGAGCATGGCGGCTGTTGCCGAAGGACTTCCCGCCATTCTCGACGGTGCAGAAATACTTCTGGCGCTGGCGGGACGAAGGATTGCTGCGCGCCATCAACAATGAACTCGTCATGGCGGCACGCGAACGGGAAGGCCGGCAGGCGAGCCCGTCCGCCGGCGTCATCGACAGCCAGAGCGTGAAAACCACCGAAAGCGGCGGAATACGTGGCTTCGATGCGGGCAAGAAGGTCAAGGGTCGCAAGCGGCACATCGTCGTCGACACGCTGGGCCTGCTGGTCGGCGTCGTCATTCACGCCGCCGACATTCAGGATCGCGACGGCGCGCCTGCCGTCCTGAAATCTATCCTCAACCGCTGGCCGTGGCTGCGCCATGTCTTCGCGGATGGAGGCTATGCCGGACCGAAACTGCGGGGCGCCCTGCAAAAGGTCGGCAGGTTCACGATAGAGATCGTCAAGCGGACGGACAACGCTAAGGGCTTCGAGGTCCTGCCCCGCCGCTGGGTCGTGGAGCGAACCTTCGCATGGCTGGGCAGATGCCGAAGGCTTGCAAAGGACTTCGAGCGATCCATCGAATCCGCTCAGGCCTGGATCTTTCATAGCAAACATCCGCATGCTCACCCGAAGGCTCGCAAGGGCCTGAAAACCTGGCGATCATTCTGGTCAGACACTTATGCAGGTCTTACTGCGACGCCTTACAACAGTGGTGGAGTGGAACGCGAGCAAGGGATCGGAAAGGCCGGGAACCGGCGGCTTCGAACGGTGATGGTGGGGCGTCCCGAACAAGCGCTGAGTGCGCTCTACGAAAGATCGTTGTCGCCATCTCATCCGCAATCGTCCCAAGCGCATTTGGCGACTACGTGCTGACCTCTCGAGTGGAGTGCTTTCAAGTTGCGGTCCCTTTTCAAATCTCGATTTGCTAGCCCCTAGGCGGCCCGTGCGGACGAATACCCAAGTCCCAGTGGCAGCACAGCTGCCGCAGCTTCAGCCTGCGACTTCATCACGGCTCAACACGAGGGCTTCTGACGCCTCACGCCTGACCGACCGCCCGGAGGCACCACCACTGGGGCGCCGTATTCGTCGATGAGCAGAGGACCGGTAGTGAGCACATTCTGAGATCGAGGACCGACTGAGCACCGGAACAAGTATTTGTGCCACTGCTCCTCCGAATCGGCAACACGGTCGGCCCTGCGAACATGCCGAAGCGACTGTGAAACTTCAGGCCACTAACCGGTGCTAGCCAGCCGGACTGCGCGGATCAGAATTCCGCCGGGCGACTTCCTGTCGCGATATGCTGAGGCGACTCGCGCTCCCTTCCATTGCTTTGGCGGCCAATTCGGCCGAGACGCTGAGACCCCCATCAGCTATCGGCCATGGAGGGATGAAACCCAACACAACGCTTGCGTCAGTGATGGTCGGGTCAACATAGCCGCAACTATAACATGCCGGGCGGGGTTGGACCCTGCCCTTCGTGGACCCCTTGGAGCCCCGTACCCTGATCAATCCAGGCCAGACTGCCGCCACCGGTGACAACTTCGGCGATGTCGATATTCTGTATACGGACCAGTTCTCCACTTCCCCTCCGCAGGCGGCTGCTGCTCGAGCGATGAACTTACCTCATTTCACGATCATAGGATACGCGTCCGTTCTCAATCAGAGATGCCTTCGCCTTGGTTCCTCCCCTGTGAAACGTGATCACATTGTGCAGCGAAAGAGACTCTGAGACGCGAGCGTGCGCAGAACGCCGGCCGCGGATGACTGCATGATCATGAGGGGGCCTGCAGGCCGATCTTAGCGAGGCTGGAGTCAATGTTGATTAGGTATGTACTTATCAGCGACGCGACGTACGCGCTCATCACGGTGGTCGCACTGCGCCCATACTCCTGCTGTTCGCGCAGGATGTCGTTGCTCCGCCTGGAGGATGTGCACCTAGTCGGGGACTGTCAGGAATTCCGTGTGCGGGTGGGCGGTTGAACATTATGCCGCCATGGCTTTGATGAAGCGTTCGCCAAAGATGACGGGGAACTGGGCTTTAGCC
>NZ_JAMYMP010000048.1:0-31455 GCF_040318615.1 Mesorhizobium sp. M1078 | reverse complement strand
GAGCCATGCCACGGCCTGTCCTCAAAAAGGACGACCAGGATCCTGTCGGTCTCCTTCCCACCCCAAACATAGCATGGGAACAACACACAGGATCCCAGGGTCTCCGCGACGGGGCTTCGCTCCTGCTCCGCCCAGGGATGACGAAATCGCGAGGATTCGGCCCATCCCGAATTGTCTCCGCATACCCCACGTGACAAGCGCCTCCGCATCGACTATATGAGCCTCATGATCAACCTGACCGCCTCGTATTGGTACTTTAGCAGCTCGCTGGCGGCGGGAGGATTGCGCTCGATCTGAAGATTGCAGCAACAAGTCCGAACAGCCGCCAGACCTGGCGGCTTTTTTGTATCAGCCGGCAGGTCTCCTAAAAACAGGAGCAGAAAGCCGTGTTGACCACCACAGACGATCTTCGGGTCAAGGAAATCCGAGAATTGAGTACGCCGGACGAGGTGATGCGGGAGATCCCGCGCACGCTGACGGCAACGCGCACCGTGAGCGCATCACGCAACGCCAACCATGCCATCTTGAACGGCACCGACGACCGGCTGCTTGTCATCGTCGGCCCGTGTTCGATCCACGACCCGGTCGCGGCCGTTGACTATGCCAGCCGGCTAGTGGCGCTGCGCGAGACCCTGTCCGACCGGTTGGAGATCGTCATGCGGGTCTATTTCGAAAAGCCGCGCACGACTGTCGGCTGGAAGGGCCTTATCAACGATCCCGATCTCGACGGCAGCTTCAACATCGACAAGGGGCTGCGGATGGCGCGCAACGTGCTGTCGGCGGTCAACAATCTCGGCCTGCCCTCGGCCACCGAATTTCTCGACATGACGACGCCGCAATACATTGCCGACCTCGTCGCCTGGGGCGCCATCGGCGCGCGCACCACCGAGAGCCAGATCCACCGCGAACTGGCTTCCGGCCTGTCCTGCCCGGTCGGCTTCAAGAACGGCACCGACGGCAATCTCAGGATCGCCGCCGAGGCGGTGAAATCCGCCGCCCAGCCGCATCATTTCATGGCGGTTACCAAGGGCGGACGCAGCGGCATCGCCACCACCACCGGCAATGAGGATTGCCACGTCATCCTGCGCGGCGGCGTTCAGCCGAATTACGATGCGGCGAGCGTCGAGGCAGCCTCGGCCGAACTCGCCCGCATCGGCATCGCCCCCCGTCTGATGATCGACGTCAGCCACGCCAACTCGGCCAAGAAGCCGGAGAACCAGCCCAAGGTGGCGGCGGATGTCGCCGGTCAGGTCGCGGCGGGCGACGAACGCATCATCGGCCTCATGATCGAGAGCAATCTCGTTGCCGGCCGTCAGGATGTCGTGCCCGGCAAGCCGCTCGTCTATGGCCAGAGCATCACGGATGGCTGCATCGACTGGGCGACCACCGAGACGGTGCTGCACGGCCTCGCCGGCGCCGTAGAATGGCGCCGCTCAGCCCGCCGCGCCATGATGGAGAACCGGCCGGGCGCCGCCTGATACGAGGCGATGCGCGGGAAGGACGCTGCGGCTCCCCTTGCACCCCGGCCACCGGTCTGCTAGATACTGAACCATATGGTTCAGTATGCCGACTTGGACTCCTCGTTCGCCGCGCTCTCGGACGCCACCCGGCGTGGCGTTCTGGAGCAGCTCGGACGCGCAGATGCTTCGATCACCGAGCTTGCCGGAAAGTTCCACATGACCCTCACGGGCATGAAGAAGCACGTCGGCGTCCTGGAGCAGGCGGGGCTCGTCACCACGCAGAAGGTTGGCCGCGTGCGGACCTGCAAGCTCGGCCTGCGCGGACTGGAGGAAGAGGCGGCCTGGATCGAGCGGCACCGCCTGCTCTGGGACGCACGCTTCAACGAGTTGGACAAGGTTGTCGAGGAATTGAAACGGAAGGAGAAAGCCGATGCGCCAAAGAACCGAGAGTGAGCCCACGAACAACCGCACGACGGTCGAACGGACGTCCGAGCGCGAGCTGGTCGTCACGCGAACAGTCAACGGTCCGGCGCGCATCGTGTTCGAGGCGTGGACCAAGCCCGAGCTGTTCAAGCAGTGGTGGGTGCCGAAGTCGATGGGCATGTTCCTGCGTTCCTGCGAGATGGATGCTCGTACAGGAGGCACGTACCGCCTAGTGTTCGGCCACGACGCCTCGGACCTTCACGAATTCTTCGGCAGGTATATCGAAGTGACACCGCACTCACGCCTCGTCTGGACCAATGAGGAAGGTGGTGACGGTGGACCCGTCACCACGCTGACCTTCGAGGAAAAGGGTGGCAAGACGCTGCTGGTCATGCACGAACTCTATCCCTCGAAGGAGGCTCTCGACGCGGCCGGTACCGGGGCGGCGGATGCGATGGGCGAGACGTTCGAGCAACTGGACGAGCTTCTCGTCGTCTTGGGCGTGAACGTGGGACGGTCATGACGTCGTCGATCTCGGGGACGCGGTTGCTGCCGCCCTCGACGACAAAGACCGGGATAGTGATCCGCAAGCGCAGCGCCGAGACGAAGAAACGCGGCGTCATCGCTTGATCGGGATCACGCCATCCTCAGCCCCTCCCAAGCCGTGAACACCGAGACCGCAAACAGCAGCAGTCCGGCCGCGCGGCCCGCAAAAGCGGTCGCCCGCGGGTTGGCCACCAGCAGATTGCGGCTGCGGCCGGCGGTGATGGCGAGCCCGCCATAGATCGCGGCCTGAGTCGCCACCGTCAGCAGGCCCATGACCGTCGCCTGCATCCAGATCGGGCCGTAATCCGGCTTCAGGAACTGCGGATAGACGGCAAATATGAAGAGATAGGCCTTCGGGTTGATCAGGCAGGTCACCAGTCCCTGGCGAAAGGCCTTCCAGGCCGTGCGGCTGCCGACGGGCCCGTCATGGCCGACGGTGATGGAACTGCGCATCAGCGAAATACCGATGAAGGCCATGTAGGCGGCGCCTGCTATCAGCAGCGGCTTGTACAGGATCGGTACGAAATGCATCAGCAGACCGACGCCGATGGCGCCGTTCAGCGTGTGCACGATGCCGCCGACCATGATGCCGGCGGTGGCGGCGAGGCCCCGGTCGCGGCCGCCGGTGAGCGCATTGGCAAGCACGAACAGCATGTCCATCCCGGGTACGATGATGATGCCGGACAGCAGGATAAAGAACAGCCAGAGATTTTCCGCGTAGCTCATGTCAGTTGCCTGTCGCTTCCTGCTGGGGTGCCGTTGAGGAATTCGTTGATTTTCAACCCGATAGGCAGTCCAATAAATCATCCCAACTGACGGGGATGTGTCAGTAGCGTTCATCAGGGAGAGGAAATGCGCAAGGCGTCGCGGCTGTTCGAGATTATCCAGATCCTGCGGCTGGCGCGGCAGCCGGTGACGGCAGCCATGATCGCCGGGCAGCTGGAAGTCACGATGCGTTCGATCTATCGCGACATCGCCGCACTGCAGGCGATGCGCGTGCCGATCGAAGGCGGGCGCGGTATCGGCTATATATTGCGGCCCGGCTTCGACCTGCCGCCGCTGATGTTTTCGATCGAGGAGATGGAAGCGATCGTCCTGTCGCTGGCGCTGCTGGAGCGCACGGGAGACAGCGAACTCAAGCAGGCGGCCAAGCGCGTCAGCGCCAAGATCGCCGGCGCCGTGCCGCCGCCGTTGCGCCAGGCGTTCGACGCCAACGCACTGCATGTCTGGGGGTTCGCAGCACCGGCAATCGGCACCATCGATCTGGCGCTGGTGCGCCGCGCAATCCGCGACGAGGAAAAGCTCGACCTGTCCTATCGCGACGAAATCGGCCGCGCCTCCGAGCGGCTGATCCGTCCGATCGCGCTGATCTACTATTCAGAGACCGCCAACATCGTCGCCTGGTGCGAATTGCGCCAGGCCATCCGCAATTTCCGCAGCGACCGCATCGAGGCTTGCCAGCCGACCGGCCTGCGCTTCAAGGGCGAAGGCGATCGCCTGCGGCAGGTCTGGGTCAATGGCTGGGAGGCGAACGCTGTCGCTGGCGGCTGAAGCGAGCGGATCTTACCGCACATCCACCCAGCGCTTCTCCTCGAACGACCTCGCCATCGCGTGCACGGTGCGCTCGATCTCCAGCCCTTCGGCAAATTCGATGACCCGCGCCGGCTTGCCGGCAAGCCGCGTCAGCAATTCGTGGCACTCGATGATCTTGAGGTCGTTGAAACCGAGGCCATGGCCGGGCGCCGGGAGGAAGGCGTCGTAGGGCTTGTGATGTGGCGCCACCAATATGGTGCGGTAGCCCTGTTCGGTCGGGCGATCGGCGGTGACATAGAGCTGGATTTCGTTCATCCGCTCCTGGTCGAACAGGATCGATCCCTTGGAGCCGAAAATCTGGATGGCGATGCGGCCCTTGCGGCCCCAGGCCGAGCGGTTGACCAGCAGCGTGCCGGCAATGCCGTTTTCCAGATGCATCAGCACGCTGGCGATGTCGTAGGTCTCGACGGCGCGGCGGCCGCCGGCGGCCAGCTTGCGGTCGACATAGGGCTTGGCCATGTCACAGATGACTTTTGCGACGCGGCCGAACAGCGTCGAGACCAGCGACAGCGGATGCACGGCGAAATCGTCGAGCGCGCCATAGCCGGATGCGGCCTCATGCTTCCAGAAGAACAGTGCTTCGGGGTCGGCCATGAAGTCCTCGTCCATCTCGATGCGCAGATGGTTGACCTCGCCGATGATCTTTTCCTCGAGCAGCGCACCGATGTGGCGGATGGCCGGGCTCTGTATGTAGTTGTAGCCAAGGGCTGCGACCTTGCCGGATTCCCTGGCAGCGGCCGCCATCGCCGCTGCTTCGGCAAAGCTCGGCGCCATCGGCTTCTCGCACCACAGATGCTTGCCGGCTTCGAGAATAGCGATGGCCATCTCCGGATGGAACTGGTTGGGCGTGGTCAGCGAGACGATATCGACCTCGGGGTCGTTGACGACCGCGCGCCAGTCGCCGGACGCCTTGGCGAAGCCGAACTCGCCGGCCTTACGCTTGGCCAACTCCTCGTTGACCTCGCCGAGATGGACCAGCTTCGGCTTGGCGACATCGGGAAAGACGGCGCCGACGGCGCTCCACGCAATGGCGTGGCATTTGCCCATGAAACCCGTGCCGATAAGACCAACGCCGACCATTTCTTTCTCCCAATACCTGAAGCGATCGATGGATGAATTAGTCCATTTCTTCTCCGAATGGAATGTCTGCCTCATTTTTTATGGCCTTCTTGCGCAGGCTCGCTATGATGGGGCAGAGAGGACGTCACTTGAGTGTAAAGAGAGCATGATGTCGTCCGAAACCGATGCACTCTTTTCGGCATCATGCTCTAATGCATGTCGCCCAGAAGTGTGCCGCGGTTCTGGGACAACGGCATGCATCAAAACAAAGACTTAAAGCGCATCGCACGAATCCGTTCACCGCGACGCGCTTTAGGTGAGCTTGGACGGGGCGACGATGGACGAACGGGTACCTCGCGACTTCGAGACGCTGCGCGCCACGATCCTCGATCGCCGTGAAACCTTGCCCAAGCGCATCGCCCAGATCGCCGCCTATGCGCTCGACAATCCCGATGACATCGCCTTCGGCACCGCCGCCAGCATCGCCGCTTCGGCGGGCGTGCAGCCGTCCACCTTGATCCGCTTTGCCCAGCAACTAGGCTTCGACGGCTTCACCAGCCTGCAGCAGGTGTTTCGCGAGCGGCTGCGCGAGCGCAATTCCTCTTATGACGAACGCCTGCAGGCGCTGCGCGCCAAGGCCGATGCGGGTGCTGGACACCGAGCCATCTTCGACGGCTTCGTCGCCGCCGCCAGCACTTCGCTCAACGATATTTCGCGCTCGCTGGACGAGGCGCATCTGGAAGACGCGATCTCGCTGCTGGCCAAGGCCGAGACCATCTATGTCCTGGCCAAGCGCCGCTCCTACCCGGTGGCGAGCTACATTGCCTATGCCTTGGGCAAGCTGAAGATCCGCAACCAGCTGATCGAATCCGCCGCCGGCCTCAATGCCGAGATGGTCGCCTTCGCCACCCCGGCGGACGCCGTCATTGCCATCAGTTTCTCGCCCTATGCGCCGGCCACCATCGAGGAGGCCCGCACCATTTCCGAACAGGGCGTGCCGATCATCGCCATCACCGACAGTTCGTTTTCGCCACTAGCGCAGTTCGCCAAGGTCTGGTTCGAGGTTGCCGAGGCCGATTTTGCCGGCTTCCGCTCGCTGTCGGCCACCATGGCGCTGGCCATGGCGCTCACCGTCGGCGTCGGCGAGAAGCGGCGCAGCACGGGCAAGAAGCGTAAGGCCTAGGCCGGCGCCCGGCGCTCGAATTCGCGGAGGAATGCTCATTCCATATTGACTATGGATTGGAATTATTATTTCATATTCCCGGCGCCACGCTGCCGCTCGCGCGTGTCCCCCAACTACGTTGCTCAAGACAACAAGACCGACGGGAGGTTCCAATGAGCGAAGCCGTGGACGCCAAACAGGCGACGCTCGATGTCATCACCATCGGTCGCGCTTCCGTCGACCTTTACGGCCAGCAGATCGGCTCGCGGCTGGAGGACATCACCTCCTTCGCCAAATCGGTCGGCGGCTGCCCGGCCAACATCTCGGTTGGCACGGCGAGACTAGGCCTGCGCTCGGCGCTGCTCACCCGCGTCGGCGACGAGCAGATGGGCCGCTTCATCCGCGAGCAGCTGCGGCGCGAAGGCGTCAATGTCGACGGGCTGAAGACCGACAAGGAACGGCTGACTGCTCTGGTGCTGCTTTCGGTCGAGAGCGAAGGCGTCTCGCCGATGATCTTTTATCGCAGCGACTGCGCCGACATGGCGCTCGCCGAAGAAGACATCGATGAAGCCTTCATCGCCTCGGCCCGCTCGATCGTCGTCACCGGCACGCATTTTTCCCGGCCCAACAGCGACGCCGCCCAGCGCAAGGCAATCCGCATCATCAAGGCCAAGGGCGGCAAGGTGGTGTTCGACATCGACTACCGCCCCAACCTCTGGGGCCTCGCCGGCCATGCCGAAGGTTTCGAGCGCTATGTCAAATCCGACCGCGTCTCGGCCCAGCTGAAGACGGTGCTGCCCGATTGCGATCTCATCGTCGGCACCGAGGAAGAGATCATGATCGCCTCGGGCGCCGACGATTGCCTGAGTGCGTTGAAGACCATCCGCGCTCTGTCCTCGGCGACCATCGTCTTGAAGCGCGGCGCCATGGGTTGCATCGTCTATGACGGGCCGATCAGCGACGATCTGGAAGAAGGTATCGTCGGCAAGGGCTTTCCGATCGAGATTTACAATGTGCTGGGCGCCGGCGACGCCTTCATGTCCGGCTTCCTGCGTGGCTGGCTTGGTGGGGAAAACCATGCGACGTCGGCGACCTGGGCCAATGCCTGCGGCGCCTTTGCCGTCTCGCGGCTGCTCTGCGCGCCGGAATATCCGACCTTCGAGGAGCTGCAGTTCTTCCTCAAGAACGGCAGCAAGCACCTCGCTTTGCGCAAGGACGAGGCGATCAACCACATCCATTGGGCGACGACCCGCCGCCGCGATATCCCCTCCATGATGGCGCTCGCCTGCGACCACCGTGTGCAGCTTGAGGACGTCGCGGCAAAGACCGGCGCCGATCCGGCGCGCATCCGCGACTTCAAGGTGCTGGCGGTCAAGGCTGCGGCGAAAGTCGCCGCCGGCCGCGACGGCTATGGCATGCTGATCGACGAGAAGCATGGCCGCGAAGCGATGTTCGAATTCGCCCGCCACCCCTTTGCCTGGCTCGGCCGTCCCGTCGAACTGCCGGGCTCGCGGCCGCTGCGCTTCGAGTTCTCGCAGGACATCGGCTCGCAACTGGTGGAATGGCCGGTCGACCACTGCATCAAATGCCTGTGCTTCTATCACCCCGACGATCCGGCAGCGCTCAAGGAAGAGCAGCAGCAGAAGCTGCGCTCGCTGTTCGAAGCCGCGCGGAAGGTCGGCCGGGAGCTTCTGGTCGAGATCATCGCCGGCAAGCACGGCAAGCTCGACGAAACGACCATCCCGCGCGCCCTGGAAGAACTCTATGCGCTTGGCATCAAGCCGGACTGGTGGAAGCTCGAGCCGCAGGCGTCGGCCGGCGCCTGGGCCAGGATCGAAGCGGTGATCCTGAAGCACGATCCCTGGTGTCGTGGCGTCGTGCTGCTGGGTCTCGAAGCGCCGCAGGACGAACTGGAAGCGGCCTTTGCCGCCACCGCCAAGGCGCCGATCGTCAAGGGCTTTGCCGTCGGCCGCACCATCTTCGTCCACGCCGCCGAACAATGGCTGGCCGGCAGGATGACGGATGACCAGGCTATCGCCGACATGGCCGCGCGCTTCGAACAGTTGACCGAAGCGTGGCTTGCTGCGCGTGGCCGTAAAGCAGCATAAAGGCGCGGCAAGAGGACTGCGGAGGAAAACACCATGAGCAAGACAATCCGCCTGACGATGGCGCAGGCGCTGACCCGCTTACTGAGCAAGCAGATGACCGAGATCGACGGCAGACGAGTGCCCATCTTCGGCGGTGTGTGGGCGATCTTCGGTCACGGCAATGTCGCCGGCATCGGCGAGGCGCTGTACCAGTTGCGCGACGAATTGCCGACCTTCCGCGCCCACAATGAGCAGGCGATGGCGCATGCGGCGATCGCCTATGGCAAGGCCAATTTCCGCCGCCGCTTCATGGCCGCGACCTCGTCGATCGGCCCCGGTGCGCTCAACATGGTGACGGCGGCGGCGCTCGCCCATGTAAACAGGTTGCCCGTCCTGTTTTTGCCGGGCGATGTCTTCGCCAACCGCATTCCCGACCCGGTGCTGCAGCAGGCCGAGGACTTTTCCGACGGCACCGCGACGGTCAATGACTGCTTCCGTCCGGTGTCGCGCTATTTCGACCGCATCACCCGTCCCGAGCAGATCATCCCGGCATTGGCGCGGACCATGCAGGTGCTGACCGATCCGGCGGAATGCGGCCCGGTGACGCTGTCGCTCTGCCAGGACGTGCAGGCCGAGGCCTATGACTATCCCGAGAGCTTTTTCGCCGAGCGCGTCTGGCACCAGCGCCGGCCGCGTCCGGACCGGCATGAATTGGCGGCGGCGGTCACCGCGCTGAAGGGTGCGAAAAAACCGCTGATCATCGCCGGCGGCGGCGTGCTGTATTCGCAGGCTTCGGATGAACTGGCGAAATTCGCCGAGAGCGCCGGCATTCCGGTCTGCGAGACGCAAGGCGGCAAATCCTCGCTGCCGGACACGCATCCGCTGAACATGGCGGCGGTCGGCGTCACCGGCACGTCGGCCGCCAACCGGCTGGCCGAGGAAGCCGATGTCGTGCTGGCGATCGGCACCCGCCTGCAGGATTTCACCACCGGTTCGTGGGCGCTGTTCAAGAATTCCGGCAAGACCATCATCGGCCTCAACGTGCAGCCTTTCGACGCCGGCAAGCACCGCGCGCTGCCGCTGGTCGCCGACGCGGCCGAAGGGCTCGCCGAACTCGGTGCTGCGCTGGGGAACTGGAAAGCACCGGCGACATGGACCGACAATGCGACCCAAGGCAAGAAGGCTTGGCAGGCCGAAGCCTCCAAGGTGACGGCGTCGACCAACGCCGCCTTCCCGTCGGACGCGCAGGTGATCGGCGCCGTGCAGCGCGCGCTAGGATCCGGCGTGACCTTGCTGAATGCGTCGGGCGGCCTGCCGGGCGAGTTGCACAAGCTCTGGCAGGCAGGCGCGCCCGGCTCGTACCATGGCGAATATGGTTTCTCGACCATGGGCTACGAGATTGCCGGCGGGCTCGGCGCCAAGATGGCCAAGCCCGACCAGGAAATCGTCGTGATGGTCGGCGACGGCTCCTACCTCATGATGAATTCCGAAATCGCCACGTCGGTGATGCTTGGCCTGAAGCTGACCATCGTGGTGCTCGACAACAGGGGTTATGGCTGCATCAACCGGCTGCAGATGGCCACCGGCGGCGCCAACTTCAACAACCTCTTGAAGGACGCGCGCCACGAGATCCTGCCCGACATCGACTTCGCCGCGCATGCGGCCAGCATGGGCGCTATTGCCGAGAAGGTGCCGTCGATCACCGGCCTGGAGACCGCGCTGCAAAAGTCGAAAACCAACGACCGCACCACCGTGCTGGTCATCGACACCGACCCGCTGATTTCCACCGATGCCGGCGGCCATTGGTGGGATGTCGCGGTGCCGGAAGTCTCCGCACGGCCGCAGGTCAACGCAGCCCGCAAGGCCTATGACGAAAAGCGGCAGATGCAGACTATTGGCGATTGATGCTAAGTCAGCGCTGCCCCCTACGTCCCCCTTGTTGGGAGGTCGGACCGAAGGTCCGGGTGGGGGTCTGGCGCCGCACCCCACCCGCTGCTTCGCAGCGACCCTCCCCACAAGGGGGAGGGTGAACAAGAAACCGGAGCTAAAACTTGAAAGCCAAACTGGGCATGTCCCCCATTGCGTGGTGGAACGATGATCTTGCCGACCTCAGCGACGACGTCTCGCTGGAAGAGTGCCTGCGCCAGTCGCGCTCTGCCGGCTTCACCGGCATGGAAATGGGCCGGCGTTTTCCAAACGACCCCGAAATCATGCTGCCGATCCTGAAGCAGGCCGACGTGACGCTGTGCGGCGGCTGGTTCTCCGGCACGCTGGTTGATGAGGACATGGGCAGGAACAAGGATCGCATCCAGCCGATGATCGACCTGTTCAAGGCGGTGAATGCGCCTTGCATCGTCTATGGCGAGGTCGGCCGCTCGATCCAGGGCGATCGCTCCAGGCCTCTCGCCACCAAGCCGAAACTGTCGAACGACGAGATGAGGGCCTATGCCAGGCGCCTCACCGAGTTCGGCGAATGGTGCGCAGAGCAAGGCATGCCGCTGTCCTATCACCATCACATGGCGGCGGTGGTCGAGACCGAGCCGGAGCTCGATGCCTTCATGCGCCATTCCGGCGAAGGCATTCCGTTGCTGCTCGATGCAGGGCATCTAGCCTTTGCCGGTGGCGACGTGCTGCGCGCCATCGACAACCACCACAAGCGCATCAGCCATGTCCATGTGAAGGATGTGCGCATGGGCGTGATCGACGGGCTCGACCGCACGAAGCAGTCCTTTCTCGACGCCGTGGCGCTCGGTGCCTTTACGGTGCCTGGCGACGGTTCGCTCGATTTCGGCGCCATCGTGCAGCGCTTCGCTGACCATGGCTATGAAGGCTGGTTCGTCGTCGAGGCCGAGCAGGACCCGAAGAAGAACCCGCCGCTCAAGATGGCGCAGGTCGGCCACAAGGAATTGATGCGGGTGATGACGGCGGCCGGCTACACGGTGGAAACGCAGGGTTTTCCCAATGCCTGAGGCGATCCGATGAAGGATTACGAGCACCCGTTCTTCCGGCCGCTGTGGCGGCGCGTTGCCGTCGTCGCCGTCTGCGTGATCTGGGCCGGAATAGAATTCGCCTCCGGCACCCCATTCTGGGGCATCATTGCGCTCGGCTTTGCCGCCTACGCCGTCTGGCAGTTCTTCTATCTTTACAAGCCGGTGGAGGAGAGCAAGGCTGCGCCTGATCGACCGAAGACCGGCGAAGCGAAGGCGGACGCCGAACCGAAGGAATGAAGCGGCCGTGGCTCGGAAGGGCTTGCGGGTCGGACACTGGACACCTGGCGTATCGCCTACGTCGGTGATTGGCCGGAACGTCCCTCGCTTCGTCATCCTAGGGTCTTCGCGACGGAGCTTCGCTCCTGCTTCGCCCTAGGATGACGAAGTTGAGAGGCCGACCTCGAAGACTTGCGATAGGAGAGACAAAACATGTCGAAACTGCTCGTCAAAGCCGACAAGGGCCATGGCCGCGTCGCGCATGTCACGCCCAAAAGCGCCGGATGGACCTATGTCGGCTTCGACCTGCACCGGCTGAAGCCGGGCGAGACCGCATCCGGCAAGACGCAGGATCGCGAAGTCTGCCTGGTGTTCGTCACCGGCAAGGGCACGGCAAAGGCGGGCGGCCAGGAACTCGGCCTGCTCGGCGAGCGCATGTCGCCCTTCGAGGGCAAGCCGTGGTCGGTCTATATTCCGGAGGGTTCGGACTGGTCGGTCACCGCCGACACCGATCTCGAGCTCGCGGTTTGCTCGGCGCCGGGCCTGGGCGGCGGCTTGCCCGTTCGCGTCATCGCACCCGACGACCTCGGCCAGGAGACTCGGGGCAAAGGCACCAACACGCGCTACGTCACGAACATATTGCCCGAGGGTAAGCCGGCCGACTCGCTGCTGGTGGTCGAGGTCATCACGCCCGGCGGCCACACATCGAGCTACCCGCCGCACAAGCACGACCAGGACAATCTGCCTGCCGAATCCTATCTCGAGGAAACCTACTACCACCGCCTCAACCCGCCGCAGGGTTTTGCCTTCCAGCGCGTCTACACCGACGCCGACAAGACCGGCGCCCGCGAGCTGGACGAAGCCATGGCGATCGAGGACGGCGATGTTGTGCTGGTGCCCAAGGGCTATCACCCCTGCGCCGCCTGCCACGGCTACGACCTCTATTACCTCAACGTCATGGCCGGGCCGAAGCGGACGTGGAAGTTCCACAACGCGCCCGAGCACGAGTGGCTGACGAAGGCCTGATCGGCCTTCGCTTGCGCCGGAAGCGGTTGGTCCAGCAGCAAAAAATCGTCGGCTAACGATCCATGGGGTCGATTTGCCTTCGAAAACCCGCATAAGCTTCGTCAATCCGTCATGGAAATCACCTATGGCAGCGGGCTGACGAGGATTTTTTTCGATGCGCTACGCCATCTATTTCACCCCGAGGCAGGACGAACCGCTGGCGCGGCTCGCCGCCAACTGGCTGGGCCGCGACCCCTTTGGCGCCGCCACCAGGCCGGTCGAGGCGGTGGGCGAGCTGTCGGCGGCCGAAGTCGCCTTTCACACCGCATCGGCGCGGCGCTACGGTTTCCATGCGACGATGAAAGCGCCCTTCCGGTTGGCCGCCAACGAAACCGAAAGCTCGCTGCGCGCGGCGCTGGACGCCTTTGCCGAAGCAACGCCGACGGTCACCATCCCGCGCCTGGTCGTCAGCCAGATCGATGGTTTCTTCGCTTTGCTGCCGGAAGGCCCGCTGCCGCCGCTCAACCGTTTCGCCGATGATGTCGTGCTTAGCTTCGACCGTTTTCGCGCGCCGCTCACCGAGGCCGAGATCGAGCGGCGCAGCCCGGATTCGCTGAAGCCGGCCGAGTTCCGCAATCTCTGCCAGTGGGGCTATCCCTATGTGTTTGAGACCTTTCGCTTCCACATGACACTGTCCGGCCGGGCCGGGCCGCAGGAAAGCCAACGTCTGCGCGCGGCAATTGACAGCCTGTTCGCCGATGTGCTGCAGCAGCCGGTGCTGGTGGATGCGCTGACGCTGTTCGTCGAAACCGAACCGGGCGCTCCGTTCATGGTGCTTTCGCATCATGCGCTCGGCCGCCGCGCTGCCCGAAAAACCGCCTGACCGCAATTCGTCCGAGTAAGCAAGGACTGCCTGAATGACCGCCGAAACTGTTCTCCACAACGCCCGCATCGTGCTTGCCGACGAGATCGTCGAAGGGTCGCTCGCGCTGCGCGACGGTTTTATCTCCGGCATCGACGCCGGCACCGGCCAAATCGGCGGGAACATGGCTGGCGAGGACATGGGCGGCGACTACATCATCCCCGGCCTGGTCGAACTCCACACCGACCATCTCGAAGGCCATTATGCGCCGCGCCCGAAGGTGCGCTGGAACCCGATCGCCGCCGTGCTCGCCCATGACGCGCAGGTAGCGACCGCCGGGATCACCACCGTGCTCGACGCGCTGCGCGTCGGCATGGACGAGGACGCCGACCTTTCCTCCGACGACATCCGCAAGCTGGCCGACGCGATCGAGGACAGCGTCGCGAAAGACCGGTTGCGGGCCGACCATTTCCTGCACCTGCGCTGTGAGGTCTCGGCGCCGGATTGCTTGCGGGCTTTCGCCAATTTCGATGGCGACGAGCGGGTCAAACTGGCCTCGCTGATGGACCATGCGCCGGGACAGCGCCAGTTCGTCAATCTCGAGACCTACGCCTATTACTACCAGCGCAAGCTGAAGCTGACCGATCGCGACTTCCAATTGTTCTGCGAAAAGCGGATGTCGGAATCAGCGAAGAATTCGGGACCGAACCGGGTGGCGATATCAGCCGCCTGCAACGAGCGGGGCATTGTGCTGGCGAGCCATGATGACGCCACATCAGGCCATGTCGACGAGGCGATCGAACAAGGCGTGCGCGTCGCGGAATTCCCGACCACGCTGGAAGCCGCCAAGGCCTCGAAGGATGCCGGGCTCGGCGTGCTGATGGGCGCGCCCAACGTCATGCGCGGCTCCTCGCATTCGGGCAATGTCTCGGCTCGAACGCTGGCCGGCGACGGCCTGCTCGACATATTGTCGTCCGACTATATCCCTTTCAGCCTGATCCAGTCGGCCTTCTTTCTCAGCGACGTCGTCGAGGGCATTTCCCTGCCGCAGGCGGTCGCCATGGTGTCGAAGAACCCGGCCGAGGCCATCGGCCTCAACGACCGCGGCGTCATCGAACAGGGCCGCCGCGCCGACCTCGTGCGGGTGCGCGTCGACGATCATGTGCCGGTCGTGCGCACCGTCTGGCGCCAGGGACGCCGGGTCGCCTGATGGTCTCGGCGTCGATCGAGCGCGAACTGACCAGCGAGGCCTTTCCGGTCCGCAACGGCGTCTTCGTCGCCGTCGTCGGCCCGAGTGGCGCCGGCAAGGATACGGTAATCGGTTATGCCCGCACCTTGTTTGCCGACGAGACGAGGCTGGAGTTCGTCCGCCGGGTCATCACCAGGCCGAGCGACGCCGCAAGCGAGGATCACGACACGCTGGCCGACGCCGCCTTTGCCGAGGCCCAGGCCGACGGCGCTTTCGCCATTTCCTGGGAGGCGCACGGCCTGCGCTATGGCATCCCGGCCGATGTCGACTGGTCGATAGCCAATGGCCATGTCGCCGTGGCCAATGTCTCGCGCGCAGTCATCCCGGTGCTGCGGGAGCGCTATGCCAATCTGGCTGTCGTCGAGATCACCGCTTCGCCGGAAATCCTCGCCGAGCGTCTCGCCCAGCGCGGCCGCGAATCGCGCGGCGAAGTGCTGGCTCGGCTCGCCCGCAGCGCCAATGTCGCTTTGTCCGGACCCGGTGTCACCTCCATCGACAACGGCGGCCAGCGCGAAGCCGCCGGAGAACGCTTCGCCGAGGTGCTGCGCAAGGCGATGGCCTTCTCGGATATCTCCGGCGTGATGTAGCGCTACTCGGCCGCGACAGTCTTGCGGCTGGCATCGAGCATCAGCCGCCTTGCGCGGAACACGCCCCATTGCTGGTCGACCAGCACGCCGATCAGGATCACGCCGCCCATCACCGCGAAGTTGAGCGAGGACGGGATGCCGAGCAGATTGACCAGGTTCTGCAACTCCTGCAGCAGCACGGTGCCCAGGATGACGCCAACCAGCGAGCCTTCGCCGCCGCGCAGCGAGAAGCCGCCGAGCACGGCGGCGGCAATGGCGTAGAGTTCGTAGAACTGGCCGTGGCTGGCCGGCGAGATCGAGCGCGTGTACATGGCGAAATAGATCGCCGAAAGCGCCGTCAGAACGCCGCAGATGACATAGGCGGCCATCACGACGCGGCCGGTGCGGATGCCCGAATATTTAGCCGCCTCTTCGTTCTTGCCGATGGCATAGAGGTAGCGTCCGAACACCGAGCGGTGCAGCACCACCCACATGACGATCGAAATGACGATCAGTGCGATGAAACTGTTGGGCACGCCATAGCTGCGGCCCGCGGTGAGGAATTCGAGCTCGGGAAAATTCTGGCCGAAGGCGAAGCCGGCGGTGCCGTCGGCGGTATAGAAACGGGCGACCCCGCGATAGATCAAAAGGCCGCACAGCGTCACCACGAAGGGCTGCAATTTCAGCCTTGTGATCAGCCAGCCATGCGCCAGCCCGATGATGCCGCCCAGCACCAGGATCAGCGGCAGCGCCAGCGGCCATGGCATGTCGCGCACAGCGATGAAATCGATGAACAGCGTGCCGAGCAGCGCCACCAGCGACCCCACCGACAATTCGATGCCGCCGGTGATGATGACGAAGGCCTGGCCGATGGCGAGAATCCCGAACAGGCCGATCAGGTTCGAGGTGTTGGCGAGGTTGATCGGCAAAAGGAAGCGCGGGTTGATGGCGGTCACCACGGCGCCGACCACCAGGATCAGGATCAGCAGGCCGAGATCTTTTTTGCTCATCGTCTTCTCCCCAATGCGCCGGACCGGCAATCGCCTGAAGCCCGCTAGTTTGCCGGCTTGCCGACCGCCAGCAACAGCACGTTTTCCTGGCTGAATTGTTCCTTGTCGAGAATGCCCGAGATCTGGCCCTCATGCATGACGGCGATGCGGTCGGACACGCCGATCACCTCTTCCATGTCGCTGGAGATCATCAGCACGGCGACGCCGGCATCGGCCAAGGCTCGCATCAGCCCGTAAATCTCGGCCTTGGCGCCGATATCGATGCCGCGCGTCGGCTCATCGAGGATCATCACCTTCGGGTTCATCGCCAGCCATTTGCCCAGCACCACCTTCTGCTGGTTGCCGCCCGACAGCGTGCCGGTTCGCGTCTGCACCGACGGCGCTTTGATGCCGAGATTCGTCTTCTGCTTCTCTGCGGTGGCGGCCTCGGAGCTTGCCGACACCAGTTGACGATTCGCATGCGCCGGCAGGTTGGGCAGCGAGATGTTCTGCGCGATCGACAGGTCAAGCAAAATGCCGGTCAGCTTGCGGTCTTCCGGAACCAGGAAAATGCCATGCGCGACCGCATCGGCCGCCGAACCCAGTACAAGCGGCTTGCCGTCGAGTTCGAGCCCACCGCCAGGCGTGCTGTCGATGCCGAAGAACACCCGCGCCAGTTCGGTGCGGCCGGAGCCGACAAGACCGGCAAGGCCGAGGATTTCACCGCGCCTGATGTCGAGGTCGACCGGCCGGGCAGGGTAGGCGGGGGTGCGGATGGCTTTGGCCGAGAGAGCCGTGGCGCCCGGCGCCCGCGCCGCCTCGGAGGCCTTCTCGCGCTCCTTCAGCATGCGGCCGATCATCAGCTTGACCATCTGGTCGTGGTTGATGGCGCTCTTCGGCAAGGTGCCGGCCAGCATGCCGTCGCGCAGCACCACGACGCGGTCGGCGACGCGCTCGACCTCATGCAGCCGGTGCGAAATGAAGATGACGCTGATGCCATCGGCCTTCAGCGCCTTGATGACGTCGAGCAGCTTGTCGGTTTCGGCAAGCGGCAGGCTCGATGTCGGCTCGTCGAGGATGACCAGCCGGGCCTTGATCGACAGCGCCTTGGCGATCTCGACCATCTGCTGCTGGGCAAGCGACAGCGAGGCAACCGGCGTATCGGCGGAAAAGTTGGCGCCGACACGCTTCAGCAGCGGCGCCACCATTTCGCGCAGCTTGGCGCGGTCGACCAATCTCAGCGGCCCGCCGCGCAACGGCTCGCGGCCGAAGAAGATATTGGCGGCAACATCGAGGTTTTCGAACAGATTGAGTTCCTGGTGGACGAAGGCGATGCCCGACCCCAGGCTGCCTTCGACGGTGAGCCCGTCATGCGCAACGCCGTCGACGGTGATGGCGCCGCTGTCCGGCCTGGTGACGCCGCCGAGGATCTTCATCAAGGTCGACTTGCCGGCGCCGTTTTCGCCGACCAGGCCGATCACCTCGCCCGGCCTGACTTCCATGGAAAAGCCGTCCAGCGCCACCACGCCCGGATAGGTCTTGCGCACGTTCTCGAGGCCGAGGAACGGGGTGGTTGCGACGATGGATGGGTCGGAATAATTCATCACGCCATATTTGATCAGGCTTGCCAGCAGCCGGTGGGCTACAGACTGACGGGCCTTGGCCGGCCCGTCAACACGATCGCCGGCTCAAGGCGAACCCTGAGCCGGCGGACTTGCTCGTGGTCTCAGTTTCCGGACATCGCCTTCAGATTGGCGGCATAGGTGTCGACATCGTCCTTACCGATGATCTTGGTCGGGATGATGATCAGGCCGCCTTCCGGAATGCCTGATTTGTCGCCCTTGAGATAGGCGGCCATCAGCTTCATGCCCTGATAGGCCCATTCGAAGGGCTGCTGCACGACGGTGGCCGCCACGGTGCCTTCCTTGACGCCGCCCAGCGTGATCGGATCGTCATCGAAGCCGACGACGGTGATCGAGCCGAGCTTGCCGGCGTCGCGCAGCGCTTCATAGATGCGCGGCGTGTTGTAGGAATAGAAGCCGACCATGCAGGTGATGTCGGGGCTGGCGACCAGCGCGTCCTCGACATTCTTCTTGGCGCGCGCCTGGTCGATGTCGTCGCCGCGCACGTCCACCAGTTCGATCTTGCTGCCGGCGAGGCCGTCCTTCATGCCCTGGATGCGTTCCTTGGCATTGTCGGCGCCGAGCAGGCCGACGAAGCCGAGGCACTTGCCGCCGTCCGGCATCGCTTTCTTGGCGATCTCGGCCGCCTGCTTGCCGGCGTCGACATTGGACGAGCCGATATAGGCGACGCGCTTGGTCTGCGGGGCATCGGAGTCGGTGGTGAACAGCGCCGTTTCCGACGCGATCTTGTTCAGGCCGTCGGTCGAGGTCTTGGGGTCGACGGCCGAGACCATGATGCCCTTGACGCCGGCGGTCACCAGATCGTCCATCAGCCGCTGCTGGATGGCGACCGAGGACTGCTCGGGATACTTGAGTTCGAGATTGTAGTCGGGCAATTCGGCCTGCGCCTTCTTGACGCCGGCTTCGGCGGCCTTCCAGAAATCGGAAGCGCCGTTGACGACGAAGGCAAGCGTCGGCTTGTCGTCGGCGCGCGCAATGGCTGTCGCGGTCAGGCCAAGCAGCAGGGCTGCGGTGGCCACGGATGCATGTCGTATCAAGGATTTCATGTTCAACCTCCCGTTTTGGCTCAGTCGTCGGACTGAACCGATCTGAATTCACTGACTTGCCGCTCGCGATTTGGACGCCCTCCTCCTCAGGGGTTCCCGGCGCTGAAGAATGGCGTCGTCGGTCGCGATCACGGACTTTAGAGACTCATCCCGTGCTCGTAAATAGTCTGATTTGTCTGACATATCACATGTCCGAGACCAGGCTTGCGGAGGCAAACCCCGCTCGCCATCGGGCCATTCACGTGCACTTCTCGCCGCACGGGGTCCCACCTGACCGGACACGGCGGATTGACGTTACAGCGTCGTTTTGTATTAGTAAACACTATTAGCAGAGGTCTCGCGCGGACACTCGGCGGTGGCCCTAGGTCTAGTTTGCCCGAACAGGTGCAGCACGGCTTCGCGCAAGCAGATGCCTTGCAGTCCTCGAATTTCACGCGGCCCGAAGCGGCATGGCGGCGAACTTCAAAGCTGCTAATAAAGATAAACGCCTTCGACTATTTCCATTGGTCGACGGCGCCACACCATCTTGTCGGTGTGGCAGGCTTGCGACTAGACAGGCTGGGGATTGGGACGCAATGCCATGAGCGAGACGAGGGATCCGGACGACACGGCGAAGCGGCGCAAGGCGCCGGCGAGAGCCGCCAAGGGCGGCCGCGTCACCATGACCGACATCGCCAGGGCAGCCGGTTGCTCGCAGGCGACCGTCTCTTTCGTGCTCAACGATTCGCCCGGCATCCGGCTGTCGCAGCAGACGCGCGAGCGGGTGATCGACGCCGCGCGTGCGCTCGGCTACGCAGCACCCGCCTTCTCGGCGCTGCGCAAACCTGTTCCCGCCTTCGATGGACTTGACGGTGTCATCGGTTTCGCTGTCGACCAGCTGGCGACAAGCCCGGAAGCCGTTGTCGCCATCGAGGGCGCGCGCCAGGCGTCGTGGAACGCCGGCAATGTGTTGCTCGTGGCGCAGACGATGGGCGACTCCGTCATGGAGCCGCGCGCCATTGCGGCGCTCACCAGGCGCGGCATCTCGGCGCTGGTCTACATGACCATCTTCACCCGCGAGATCACGGCACCGGACTTCCTCTACGGCCTCGACATCCCGGTCATCCTGCTCAACTGCTACACGGCCGATTATGCCTTCCCGGCCGTGGTGCCGTCCGAGATCGCCGGCGGCCAGAACTCGACCCGGCATCTGATCGGCCACGGCCACCGCCGCATCGCCACCATCACCGGCGAGCCGTGGATGCAGGCCGCGCAGGACCGCCTCAAAGGCTACCGCAGGGCGCTCGCCACCGCCGACATCCCGTTCGATCCCGAACTGGTGGTCGAGGGCGACTGGTCGGCGAGCGCCGGCTACGCGGCGACCGTGAAGCTTTTGGCGCTGAAAGAGCGTCCGACCGCTATCTTCTGCCAGAACGACCGCACGGCCATCGGCTGTTACGAAGCGCTGAAGGAGGCGGGCCTGCACATCCCGCAGGACATCTCCGTCGTCGGCTATGACGACGAGGAGATCGCCCGTCACCTGTTCCCGCCGCTGACGACATCGATCCTGCCGCACATGGCGATGGGCCAATGGGCGATCGAACAGCTCGAAGTGCCGCCGCCTGCCGGCCGCGGCCGCTATCCCATCACCAAGCTGGAATGCCCGCTGGTCGAGCGGGAGTCGGTGGCAGCTGTGGCTGGATAAAGCTGAACCAATCCATCCCGATGCAAATCGGGATGGGTCTGTTTGGTGGTTGCGCCTCAGGGCAGGGACTATCCGGGAACGTGCCGCGGTTAGAACCGCAAGACGACAAAGGAGCGCCTGCGATAGCAGCGCCGGCGCAGCCGGCCATGCCGCCAGAACGTGCGGCAGTGCCGTCTCCAGACATGCCGCCTGTGGTGGCGACGATGGTGCCATCGCCGATGCGAGATCTGCTCGACATCGCCAGCGCCTTCGTCGTCATCAAACGAATTGGCATCCTGCTTGTCGAGTTCATCGAGAATGCCGTTACCGACATTGGGAACCCCGGCCACGGCCTCGAGAGGCCGAACCGCGGTAGCGAGCGCCGCGGCCCCCGCAACGCCAAACAATGCTGTCAAGAATGATCGCCGATCCATCAAAACCTCCATCAGCAAGACAAGGCTAACATGACGAGCCTAACACAATGCAGCTAGAGCGGGTGATACAAAAGGCCAGAGGCGAATCTTCGAGCCGGCCCAAACGGGTGACCGGACGGACGGTAGAGGTCAGATTAAGGCCGCAACCGGGCGGCGCGCTTCCTTCGGCTCGGTGACCAAGCCATGCGGAATGCCGCCGATGAAAGCGCACAGCCTGACCGGTTCCGCCTTTCCGCGAAACGCTGAACCGCTCGGCAAAGCTCTCTCCCTAAGAATGCCCGCCACCTTGCGGCATTGGGGCTGGCTGAGAGACTGATGCCCCACGGCACATGCGATGTTGCGGTACTCAGCGCCGCGCCAATATCCGGCAGAGCTCCTTCAGGTCCCGGTCGTAGGTGCCCTTGCCGCTGAGCACGCTGGCGCAGCGTTTCTTCATCTTGGCGATCTGGCCGGCCGACATGGCGCTGATGGCAACCACCGCCGGTCGCGTCGGCACCGCCGGCGTTTTGGGATCCCGAGGGCTGGTGGGCGCGGTCGGTGCGCCAATGCCGACCCCGACCCCGGCCGTCACCCCATTGCCCACCCCGACACCGGCGCCGACCCCGACACCGCTGCCGACGGTTGCGCCGACCCCGACCCCGACGCCCGTGCCCACCGATGCGCCGACGCCGGCCGCAACGCCGCTGGTGCCGCCAACCGTAGCGCCGACACTGGCGGTGGTGCCGCTGGTGCCGCCGACCGTTGCGCCGACATTGGCGCCCTTGCTGCCGCCGACCGAGACGCCGACGCCAAGCCCGCCGCCACTGCCGCCGACCGAGACGCCCACCCCACCGCTGCCGCCGATGCCCACACTGAGCCCGCCCGCGCCAGCCGGAAAGCACAAAGCCACGGCAACAGCGCCACCGGCCAAGGCCTTTGTTAAACTTTTAAAGAAATCCATAATGACGCTCCCCGTGTTGGTTGCCTGGACGCAGGTTGAACAGCATCCGTTACCAATATGATTACGCGAGTGTAGCGTTTTTAGTTTCTGCAAGAATAGGTAGTATTGGGAATCGTTGTTATGGCTTCTTGCGGCGACCGGAATATATATTTTGGAATTGGCGGAAAAAATCGAGGATTTGCGGTTAGACTCGGAACCTTAGACAGGCAGGACGAGTGCTCGCATGCGGGAATTTACCGGGCGCATGCCTCAGGCCATCTTGCGACGCCGCTTCGCTAGGCTGCGGTGGAGAATGGACCCTCGAGAATGGGGCTCGTACTGCAGAAAAGGGGACGACCCAAGAAACCCGCGACGATCTCCACCGATGTCGGGCGCGTTGTGCGTCACATCGTTCCGCTGCTCGCAGTCGACGGCGTCAGCGCTACCCTTGCGGGCATACCTTCGCCCCGTTTGGCGTTTCTGCCCTTTGGATCGGATGCCGATCGTCCGCTGGCGTTTCGAATCTCTTCAACTTACGCCGAGTTTCGCAAATCCACTTTCATCCCGGCTAACGTTCGAAGGGTTCGCCAAGCGAGGCGACACCGTTCAGCCTGAGCAAGCGGCGGTCCGCCGAGATGACACCGAGCACGACGATCGTAACGAGATAGGGAAGGCTGGAAAGCAGTTGCGATGGCAAGTCCAGACCGGTCGCCTGGGCGGCGAGGCTCATCAGCGAAACCGCGCCGAAGAGGCAGGCACCCAGGAAGATGCGGCCAGCGAGCCACGTACCAAAGACAACGAGTGCGATCGCGATCCAGCCACGTCCGGCAATCATACCGTCCGCCCAAAGGGGCGTGTACACCGCCGCCGCATAGGCGCCGGCAAAACCCGCCATCATGCCACCAAAAGCTATGGCCGCGACACGGATAGCGATGACCGGATAGCCGATGGCGTGGGCTGCCTTGGGATTCTCGCCGATTGCCCTCACGACAAGGCCGACTCTCGTATAGGCAAACATCGCCCAGATCGCAAACGTCACGGCAAGGGAAAGCCATACGACGACGTCCTGGACAAACAGCCTGCCGACTACCGGGATTTCCGAGAGGCCGGGAAAGACAAGTTTCGGGAGCCCCTTCACCGTCAAGCTCTCGTAGCTTTTGCCGAACAGCGCCGAAAGGCCTTGGCCGAGAATGCCGATCGCAAGGCCTGTCGCGACCTGGTTTGCCCGGAATCCGAGTGCCAGCACTGCAAAGACGAGGGACAGGACGGCGCTACCGAGGCCGGCGGCAACGAACCCCAGCAGGTGTCCACCGCCGTGGTAGACGACGATGAACGCGAGCACCGCGCCGAGGGCCATCAGGCCCTCTACGCCGAGGTTAAGAACACCGGCGCGCTCGACCACCAACTCGCCGAGTCCGGCAAGGAGAAAGGGGGTTGCCGCTGCGAGCATGCCCGAAATAATGAACTCGACGGCGTTCATGGCTGGCTCAGATGATGGGGGCGGCGCCACTCGATGCGGTAGCGCACGAAGGCCACAGCGCCGAGATAGGCGAGCAGCAAGCTGCCTTGGAAGACGCGGACGGCGGCGATCGGCAGGTTTGCCGACACCATCGCATTGTCGCCGCCGATATAGAGGACAGCCATGAAGAGCGCGGAAAAGATGATGCCGACTGGATGCAACCCGCCGAGATAGGCGACAATGATGGCCGCATAACCGTAGCCGGTCGAGATCGAGCGCTGCAGCTGGCCGAGCGGACCCGCGACTTCCGCCGCGCCTGCCAGTCCCGCCGCCATGCCACCGATCAGAAGCGATAGCCAAATCGCACGCCCTTCGCTGAAGCCGGCGTAACCGGCCGCGCGCGGGGCAAGGCCGCCGACCTTGAGCTTATACCCCATGAAGCTTCGCTGCATGAAAACCCAGGCCACCAGCGAGAGCGCAAGTGTGATGAGCAGCGAGACGTTGACGCGGGTACCGGTGATCAGGGTCGGCACCATCGCGTCGTTCTGAAACATGACGGATTGTGGGAAATTGAAGCCGGCCGGGTCCTTCCATGGGCCGAGCAGCAGGTAGTTGAGGACTTGCGCCGCAACGAGGCTCAGCATCAAGGAGACCAGGATCTCGTTCGCATTGAGCCTGACGCGCCAGAAGGCGGTGATAGATGCCCAAAGTGCACCGCCGAGGGCACCGAGAAGCAGCATCAGCGGCCAGATCCACTGCCCGGTCGCCTGCGGAAACCAGACGGGGATCGCCGAGGCGAAAATAGCGCCCAGGATAAACTGGCCCTCCGCGCCGATGTTGAACACTTTTGCGCGGAAACCGATCGCCAGCCCCTGAGCAATGAGGAGAAGGGGCCCCGCCTTCAGCAGCACCTCCGCAAACGATGCCCAGGAGAGGAACGGCTCGAGAAGCATCGCGTACAGGACGGCCGCCGGATCTCGGCCTATCAGCACATAAAGGCCCAGATTGAGGATGATCGCCATGCCAAGCGCGACAGCCGGGGCCAGCATGGCCGCGACGAGCGAGGCATGCTCCCGACGGACGAGCGCGGGGAGGAACGGCGCGGCCCAAACGCTCATGCAGGAACCTTCTCTGGCGAGGCATGTGCTCCGATCATGTATCTGCCGATGTCTTCGGGGCGCGTGTCCCGCGTGACCAGAGGCGGACTCAGCATTCCATGATGGAGCACCTGGATGAAATCGCAGAGTTCGAAAAGTTCCTCGAGTTCCTCGGAAATTACGAGGATCGCCACGCCCAGGTTGCGCAACGCGATGAGCCGCCTTCTGATGGCGGATGCAGCGCCAATGTCTACACCCCAGGTTGGCTGCGCCACGAAAAGCAGTTTTGGCGACAGCATCATCTCGCGACCGACGATGAATTTCTGCAAGTTGCCGCCGGACAGCGAGCCCGCTTCGGCATCCGGGCCGGAGGCGCGGACGTCGTACTGACGGATGCATTCGCTGGTGAAAGCCGTCGCTGCGGCGCTGTTGATGAGGCCGCGCCTCACGAGATCGAAAGGATGGGCGGTAAGAACGGTGTTGAGCACGAGCGACATTTCAGGGACCGCGCCGCGTCCCAGCCGGTCTTCGGGCACGAAGGCGAAGCCAAATCTCCTGCGCGCGGCCGCATCGAGTGTGCCTACGTCGCGGCCCATCATGTAGATCCGATCGCGTTGTTCCTTCAGCAGCATCGCTTCGCCCGAGATAAGCGCGGCAAGCTCGCCTTGGCCATTGCCCGATATTCCGGCTATGCCAAGGATCTCGCCTGATCGTACCGTGAGGCTGATGCCGGAGAGCGGCGTGGCAAAGGGGTCGTCCGGCGTGTAGTCCATGTCGATGATTTCCAGCCGCTTCTCCCCCTCGGGCATGGCCAACGCGGGCATCACCTCGGGCATGTCGCGGCCGATCATCATGCGGGCGAGGTCGTGCGCATCATAGTCGCGAGGGTCGACGGTGCCGATAACGCGCCCTCCACGCAAGACCGTCGCCTGGTCACAGATCGTGCGAATTTCCTCCAGTTTGTGGGAGATGAACAGGATGGACACGCCGCGGTCGCGAAGGCGCCTGAGCGTGTCGAACAGCTTCTTCACCGCCTGCGGCGGCAAGACCGAGGTCGGCTCGTCGAGAATGAGCAGCTTCGGGTCCGTCATCAGGCAGCGGATGATCTCCACCCGCTGCCGTTCGCCGACCGAGAGCGCGTGCACATCGGCGAGAGGATCTACTTCAAGGCCAAAATCCTGGCCGAGGCTGCGGATGCGCCCCGCCAGCTCCGCCTTGCCGCCGGGGACGACGAGCTGGATGTTCTCGACGACAGTCAGCGTCTCGAACAGCGAGAAATGCTGAAAGACCATGCCGATGCCCCTGCGCCGTGCCTCAGCGGGCGAGGCAAGGCGCAGAGGCTCTCCGTTCCAGACGACGGTGCCTTCGTCCGGCTGTTCAACGCCATAGATGAGCTTCATCAGCGTCGATTTGCCCGCCCCATTCTCCCCGAGAATCGCATGGATCGATTGGTGCGCCACGTCCAGATCGATGGCTTGGTTGGCCCGGATCTGGCCGTAGCTCTTCGAGATGCCGCGGAGCGACAGAAGGGGCGGGGTCATGACTTACTTCGGCAGTGGTGTGGTGACACCCTTGACGTGCCAGTCCATCGCGACGATCTCGGGATCCGCTATCGTCGCACCGGCGGCGGCGGCTTCGCTGCCGTCGGCCTTGGTGATTGGACCTGTGAAGGGCGAGAAGCTGCCGTCGGCGATCTTCGCCGCCACTTCCTTGATCTTCGTCATCGTGTCGGCTGGGATATCTGAGTTCCAGTCCACGACCTCCACCACCTTTTCGGCGACGCCGAGGAAGGTGTTGGCGCCCTTGAAGGTTCCGGCCAGATGGGCATCCACGGAAGCCTTGAAGAAGGGCGACCAGTCCGTCGCGATGCAGCCGAGATATTTCTTCGGTGCATATTTCTTCATCGACGAATTGAGGTTGAACGCGTAGACGCCAGCCTCCTCGCAGGCCGAGATCACGGAGGGTGTGTCCTGCGCGTTCGAGAAGATCACGTCGCAGTTCTGTGCCATCAGCGCCTTGGCGGCTTCCTGTTCCTTGGCCGGGTCGAACCAGGAGTTCACCCAGACGACCGATACCTCGATATCGGGATTTACGGTCTGTGCGCCGAGCGTGAATGCGTTGATCGAGGTGATCAGCTCCGGAATGGCGAAGGCCGAGACGGAGCCGACCTTGCCGGTCTTGGAAAGAGCTGCGGCGGCTATGCCGAGCAGGTAAGTGCCCTGGAAATACTTCGCCGCGAAGGGCGAGAAATTCGGCGCAGTCTGGAAGCCGGAGGCATGCAGCACGGTGACCGCAGGATCGCGGCGGGCGATCTGTAGTGCACCATTCTGGTAGCCGAATGAGCCGGCGATCAGGAACTTGTTACCGTCGGCGACGGTCTTGTTCATGATCCGGTCGGCGTCCGGCCCTTCGGCGATGTTCTCGATGACGGTGATCTTCACCTTGTCGCCGTATGCGGCCTTGACCGGCTCGAGGCCGGCGGCGAGCGCATGGCCCCAGCCGACATCGCCGACCGGCGACGGGAGCACGAGCGTGATACCGAGCGGCTCGTCGGCCGCAAAGGCGGGACGGCTGCCAAGCGCGCCGGCAAGCCCTGTTGCGGCAAGGCCCTTCATCAGAGTTCTGCGGGTCAGATAGTTCAGCATGTCAGTTCCCCTGTCTTAAGTTGTTAGAATTCCACCGCGGCAAAAGCGGTTTCCGCGTCCGCAGCAAGCCGGGCCTCGTTCAGCCCGGTAAACGCACCCTTCTCCCAGACGATGCGGCCGTTGATCATGGTCATGTCGGTGGGCATGCCGATGCCGACCTTGGCGATCAGGCTCAATGGATCGTGGCGCGTGCCGACATAATCCATGCGGCGCGTGTCGATCGCGAAGAGGTCGGCGGCCATGCCGGGCGACAGTCGGCCGATGTCATTGCGGCCCAGAAGCGCGGCCCCGCCCGTTGTCGCATAGCCGAGGAAATCGACCGGCGCAGGCACGGGATGAGCGCGCGTCGAGGCCGCCAGGCATTGCAGCATGTAGGCGGAATGGATGCAGTGCATGAGGTTGGAATTGTCGTTCGAGGCAGCACCGTCGCAGCCGAGACCGACGCGCAGGCCAAAGGCGGACATGGCGGGAATATCAGTCACCTCCGCGCCCACCAGATAGACCGGCTCCGGGCAATGCGAGACACCGGTGCCGCTCGCCGCCATCAGCCGCAGTTCGTCATGCGTCAGCTCCCAGCAATGGGCATAGAAAGTGTCTGGGCCGGCAAATCCGAGGTCCTCGAGATAGTCGACCGTACGCATGCCATGGCGGGCCTCGATGATCGGGCTTTCGCCCTCGCCGACATGGGTGTGCATCCGCACCCCGCGATCACGCGCCAGCAAAACCGATTCCACGAAGGTCTCGCGGTAGCAGTTGACCGGCTGGCAGGGAGCGACCACGACCTGACGCATGCTGAAGGGACTGGTGTCGTGATAAGTGTCGATGAGGCGTGCGCAGTCGGCAATGAATTCGTCCGTGGTCTCCAGCATCTCGTCTGGAATGGTCGAGCCTTCCGATTTTGGCAGCGTGTTGCCGCCGCGGCCGGCGTGGAAACGCATGCCGAGAAGGTCGGCCGCTTCGAACTGCCGGTCGATGAGCCGTTTTCCGGCATGGAGCGGAAAATTGTACTGGTGGTCGAAGGCCGTCGTGCAACCGTGCTTTATCAACTCTGCCATCGCCGTGATCGAGGCGTGGTAGAAACAATCCTCGTTGAGCCGGGAGAAGATCGGATAGATCCGGTCGAGCCATTCGATGACCGACAGCTTCGTCCAGTCGAGGTCGGCACGGTTGCGCACAAAGCACTGAAAGAAGTGATGGTGCGTGTTGACGAGGCCGGGATAGACGAACCAGCCGTCGGCGTCCTGCACGACAGTACCGGCCGGCAACTCGCTTCTGTGCAGGCCTTGCCCGATTGCCTCGATCTGCGGGCCATTCGTCAGCACATCGACATTGCGCCGGACGCTCGGACCCCTGCCCTCGTCGGTGATGACCGCTGCGCAATTCTTCAGGAGATAGCCGGTCACCTCACGCCTCGTCCGGTATGGGTCGCGGTTCGGGCTTCAACTCGTGCAGCCGGTGGATACCGGGCATCTCGATGAAATTGTCGAGGCTGCGGAGCGCTCGCGACCAGAGCCGGATCGTGGGATACGGATCGAGGGAAACGCCACCGTCGGGCGCGAGCGCGACATAGGGAAAGCAAGCAATGTCGGCAATCGTCGGCCGGTCGGATGCGAGAAACCGATCGCCACGCATTTTTTGTTCGAAGAGGCCGGCTTCCAGCTCACGTAGTGCCGCTATGCCATTGGCCTGAAGCGCACCGATGTCACCGGGGCGCAGCAGCATCTCATGCAGGCGCGCGCCGCCGAGGTTGGCGGTCAGCCTGTGCGAGAAGGAAAGCCATTGCTGGATGCGCGCCGTCTCCTTGGGGGCGCCGCTGCCGAGCCAGGCCGGTGCTGCCTTCGCGGCGAGATAGCCAAGCATGGCGGAAGACTCGGTCAGGATTAGGTCGCCGTCTTCAAGGATCGGGATGGAGCCTCCCGGATTAAGCGCCATAAGCTCGGGGCCGCGATGCTCGGCGCCGGGATGGAAGTCGACCGGGCGGATTTCGAGCTTCACACCTGACAGCGTCGCCATCAGGCGCACCTTGTAGCAACTTGGGGAGAGGATGTAGTCGTAAAGCTTCATTGTGCCACCAATTGCGCGCCGTAGGTATAATTGTGGCGCTTCAGCCAGCGGCGATAGGCGACCGAGGTCAGGTCGGCGCGCGTCGGGATTTCCATGCCGGGATCGAGCGGCAAAAGACGCGGGATCTGGTTTTCGAGGATCGAGCGGTCCTGCAGGAAAATCGTCTGCTGGAAATGGATGAGGTCGGTCTGTGGCGTCTCGTCATCGAAAAGCGCCATCCATGGCCAGACGTCGCAGAGATCCTCGGCAAGCGGCTGGACGAATAGCGTAATGACATCCCATTCGCCCGGGCGCGGCGGGCAGGTCTTGTAGAGGACTGAGCAGGTCGGAGCCGGCACGCGGTACATGTATTCCGTCGTGATACCTCCGCTCGCGGATTTCGCCGCCTGCGGCTGGTAGAACTTCACCTGGGTCGCCCAGACCTCGTCCTCTTCCTCGCGGATCTCGACCTTGTAGTTTTCGACCTCGGTATGCGGCTCCGAGCCGAGGATGTCGGTATGGACGAAGGGGAAGTGCGCGATGTCGAGGAAGTTCTCGACGGCGCGGAGCGGCGAGCAGCGCACCCGCACCACGCCGACATCGACGAAGCGGCGCCCGGGCTGGTCTGCCTCGGGAATCGGAAAGACCGGTTTCTTCGGTTCGCCGAGCGACGACCAGATATGGCCATAGCGCACCGAAACCGGCAGCACGCGCCCGTTTTCGCCTGTCACTTTCGCCGCGCCATTGGCGTCGAGCGCAACCTTGATCGGCTCGTCCATCAGGGTGGTCTCGCGCCCATAGCGGTCGAGCCGGCTGAAAAGCCCGACCGGATACCATTCGTCGCGCATCGCATCGTCGATCATGGCACAGCCCCTTTCGCCTCGATCCCTTCGGCCATGCGCCGAAGGCTCTCGGCGGCTCGCGAGGCGGCGATGCGCTCGGACGCATCGCAATCGGCTGGAACAAGGACGTGGATCAGCGTCTCGCCGGCTTCCTGCGGGATAGGCAGCAGGCGAATTGCCGGCGCGCCGGGTGCCTGCCAGACGTATCCTTCAACGGTGGCCTTCGTACCGGCAGCGACCGAGAGCGCCGAATGTCCGGCACGGGCCGTCAATGAACGGAGCGGCACGTAACCCTCAAAAAAGGGTGGCTTGCCATCAGGCTCTCCATCAGCGACCCAGATGATCCCGCCGGCCTCTTCGACCAACCGGGTCGCAACGCGAATCGTCTCCGGCGGCGTGAGGCTGGGATGGGCAGGAATGCGCAGGCACTGACCGGCCTGCGAATAGGTCCAGCCGTGATAGATGCAGGAGAGCGCCTCGCCGCGCACGAAGCCATGGGAGAGGCGCATGCCGCGATGCGGACAGCGATCCGCCGATGCCGCCAAGCGCCCCGATTGGCTTCGCCAGAGGGCAATGGGACCGGCGGGCGTCCGCGCCGGCATTACCTGTCCTGTTGGCAGATCCTGGGTAAGGGCGACCGGCACCCAGGTGTCCGTCTTGTCGGACAGCATGACCTTACTTTCCGTACTGATACTACTGTTTCCCGACCAGAGAGATGCCGGCGCAAGGAGTTGGCGAACCGCTCGATGCGGCTGACGTATGCATAATAATTTCGCAATTGCAATATTGGTTAAATTAAGTGCAAACCGAGGTAACCACACGCAAAGCTATATGTTTTTTTGCTCGACAGGCGCGCGGTCGATCGTCTCGACCCAGACCTCAATGGGCCCAAGCGAACATCCCATCTCCATCATGTCGATCAGCTCCGCCGCACCGGCAATATCGAGTTCGATGCGATCGGTGCTTGCATGAGCGATGTGGTGCGCGAGACCGAGCTTGGCCGCATGGCGCATGATCCAGGGCACGAAGGACGCGGGTTCGAGGTGGCCGCGAATGGTCATCCGCTCATGCAAGCGGTGTTGACTTTGCTTCATCACGAACGGAACGCGCGCCTTGGTGTCATGGTCGGCAGCATAGCGTCTGACTGAACGGGCGGAAGTGGTAATCGACGCGCCAATAACACCGAATATCGACTGATCGCCCGTGCCTAGACCCGGGCACTCATGCATGTCGCCCAGAAGTGAGCCGCGGTCCTGGGACAACGACATGCATTAAAACAAAGACTTCAAGCGCGTCGCATGAATCCGTTTCAGCGCGACGCGCTTTTGGGTTATCTAAGCTAATGTAATACCTCTGCCCTTCCCGAGAGATGGGTGACAGTTCATTCCGGAGACATGGGTTACACTTTCGGCCCTTTGCAAGGAGAGCAAGGTGCCTTGGAAGGAGTGTAACGTCAT
>NZ_JAMYMP010000047.1:0-31563 GCF_040318615.1 Mesorhizobium sp. M1078 | reverse complement strand
CGGTGTTGTCATGAGCCAGGCGGTGCTGATCGCGGTCGGTATCGACTGGGACGGAAGGCGCCAGATCCTGGCCGTGGAGATGGCCAATCGCGAGAGCCGCTCGCCCTGGAGGGACTTCCTCGTCGGCCTCAAGGCGCGCGGCCTCAAGCCGGCCTCGGCGATCGATGAGCTCTTCCTTCTCATCGCTCGCGCTGCCTAGCTGAAGCTTCACGAGGTCTAGTCCTTGTTGGATCGCTGGGTCGACTGTCGCTGCAATTCGGTCCAGCCGCTGCTGCAGCTCGGTTCGCATTACGTTATGCTGGTCGATGGCTTCAGCTAGCAGGTCGAGGCGGTCCGCGACCGGCACCTCCTCGATTAACGGCTCGAGCTTGCGTCGGATATCGTCGTGGAACCGCTCCGCATCCAAGTGTGTTGCCACCCAACCCTGGCGTTCCGCTATCTGGCGCGTCAGCTCAGCTTCCATCAACGGGGCAGCGGCGCGGCCGATCTTGAGGTCCTGTGTGCGCAACACTTCAACAACTATCCCGCTATTGTAAGCACCGTCGCGCATAATCGCGCGGCCACCCCAAGCAACACTGCCTGCGTATCAGCGAGACGCACTTGACCGGTGCGAAAGCGGATAAACGCCATGGCGAGTGGGTCCTCGCTGGCGAAGACAGTCGCCAATGATCCAGTCTCGAAGCCGGAGCGTTGTTCAGTCAAACGACGCGTATTAACCACGCGGCACCCGCGAAAGCTGTCGCGGCCGGAACGCAGGATCTCGACTGCGCGAGAAGCATGTTCAGGCTCGACTAGAATAGCTTCACGATCACGTCCCAGCAGCCCTTCCGCCGCCTCGCGCCAATCAGCGTCTATGATCTCCGCGACCTGACAAAGCGCTCGTGGCCGCATATTCTCCCTCTGCAGCGCGGCCATCAGCCGAACGGTGCGGTCATCGAGCGCGACCTGACCGGCGCGTGCGCGGTCGCGGCGGTGGACTAGATCAGCAATTTCTTCCTGCAGCTTGCGGCGCTGTGCAATCGCATTGTCGCGACGGTCGAGTATCTTTTCGACATTAACCAATGCAGCCTCGCGCGCGCCCGCGATGAGCTCTTCCATCTCGTGCGGTTCGCGCGGCCATCTCGGCGGCGCCAGCCCCCCGCTCTTTTTCTTGAGAGCTTCGAGGCTCTGGAACAAGGCGCCAAGCTTTAGCGATGCCAATTGTTCGCGATGGTCAAGCAAGCTGGCTGCGCGGGCAACGGCAAGAAATCGTGCTTGCAAGCGCTTCGAGATCTCTGCTTGGGCAAGCTCGACGGCCTTTAGTTCGCTCTGTACTACCGCGCGCTTTCCAGCAACACCCTCTGCTAGCGATTGCGCGACGAGACTCTCCTGCCGCTCGCGCAGCGACTTGATCTCGTCATCGCACCTATCGATCATGCGCTGCGTGTCGTCGACCGCAGCACGATTGTCTCGGCGTTCTTTGATGTTGGCAAGAAGAGCCGTACCCGCCTCGATCAGTGCTGCCAGCCGTGCGACGCCCCTGGCGATTTCCTCACGCTCGAGCAAGCTTACGAATGCGGCTACCAGTTCGGCGAGGGCCCGGAGTGCACCCAGCCGCCGTTCAAGTTCGTGGATGTCCTTCTGGATGTCGCGGTACCGCTGAATGCTCTCACGCAGTTCGCCGATGTTGATGTCGTTCTTAGCCAAAAGAAAATTGTGCACGAAGCCTTCAACAGACCGCATGTCTTCGAACGAGAGTGCCATCACAAACGCGCGAACAAAGCGCTCAGGGTCGCTGTGCCGCCTACCGGTGAATAGCTGGCGCATATATTCGCGGATATGGTTGCGTGGACCATCAGGCCGAATCAGCGCTGTTCCCTTAGCACTGCAGGCTAGCTCTAGACGCTCGCGCACCAACGTCCACGGCGCCGACCGCTGCTGGTTGCCCTCCAGGTGCTCGACGAGAAGGTCGGTATCTATGCGGATTCCGGGTGCGATATAGCGCCCCACGACTTGCGCCTCATCTGTGGCCGAAGCCTCAATACACAAGCCGACACTCACCGGCGGCCGAACTCCTTGTGGGTCCGCGAATACAAGCGCGATATGGGTTACAGCCTCTTCTCGCAAAAACTCATGCTCGTTGAGTTGACCCAAGCAGTAGCCGCGCAAGGTCCGCTCCGATTTGCGGTTGCCGGTTTCGCCCGCCGAGCGGTTGAATTGGTACCAACGCCGGGCCCCCCCCTGTCATCACTGCCTGGATTAAATCGATCAGCGTTGATTTGCCCGAACGATTTTGGCCCAAGATCGCGGTGTCACCGGCAATCGCCAGATCTTCGCGGTCGAACAAGTGCCATTGTACGAGCGCGATGTGGACGAGCTGCATCATGCCTCATCCTCCTCGTTGGCGTCCGTATTGTTGTTCACCGGCTCCAAGTCGGTGTCCTGAAAGTCCGGGCGGGAGAGCAGCTCTTCAAGATGGGCGAGGAATTCGTCACCGGCGACGGTAGCCACCAGGGCGCGGATCGTGAGTGGAATATCTTCCAATTCGTCGTCGAGCTCACCCAGGCGAATGATGGCGCGCCGCTCGAGAGTCGCGACCAGTGCTTTAAAATCGGCAATCGACAGGGTCGGCCGGCGGGCGCGCGCCACCATGTCCTGATATGCGTCGTAAGCGGCATTAAGCGTTACCAGCACACTCCCGTATCGCTCGACATCGCCCTCCTGAACGCCTTCTTCCCAAAGCCTGCGAAAGAGAAGTAGTACCAGGGTCTCGTCGATCCGCATGCGCGGATGGCTGATCTGTTCCGTGTCAGGCAGAATGCCTGCCCATCCTTCGCTCTCGCGCACAATATCGATAGCCGGCAACGTCAAAGTAGTCGGAAGCAAGCCGTTCGACATCCGATTTGAGCAACGTATCCAGGAGACTCGACGAACCTCGATCCTCGACGTGCAAAAACTGATTACGCAGCAAGTGACTAATCACCTGCCTTACGCGTTGCATGCGGCGCGGATCGCGCGCTTCGAGCGCCTGGAACTCACTGAGCATGCGAGCCCTCGAGCGTTATGCTGTCGCCTCGGCGTGTGACGGTGAAGCCAGTGCAACTTAACCAGGCATTGTCGACCCAGTGCCCGAGGGCAGGCGAAAAGCCAAACGCTGAAGCAAGGTGATCAGCTATAGCGTTGCCTCGGCCATCCTGGTCTGCCGCCAGAACCGAGAGCCGCAAAGTCTCGAACGCAAGAAAATCGTCAACGTTGTCGATCCAGAAATGGCTAGCGTCGCTTGCACCGAATGGAGGAACCCGCTTCTCCAAAAAGCGGCTTACTTGTTCCGGCGTCACCGCGAGGCGATTCAGATACCCGCGCTCGAGCTGCTTCCGAATTTCTCGCAGGGGATCTGGAGGGGGTAGGACGAGAACCCCGCCCGTCACTGTCGTGCGGTAGTTGCGTGCTCGCGCGAGTAGCAGCGGCGACCAATACGTCTGTCGGGACTCGAGCAGTCCGGATAGGCTGTAATCGGCTCGGTGCCCCCCGAGCAGTTTATCAAGCCGAAGCATGATCGGCTCGCTACGTTGAAGGAAAGTGCCGCCACGACGGCCTGCATAGCGCACCGTGTTGCGCAGGCGCGTTTCGAGCCGGCTGCGATGCTGTTGGATCCGCTCGAACGCTTCTTCGATCTGATCGAAAACACGCCGGACCTTGTGAAGGTCGTCGTACACCAAGTCCCGTGCAGCAGTGATGTCCGGGGCGAGTCGAACCTCGCAATAGGCTTCGGCGATTGCGCCAACGTCGGCGATCGAATCTTCGATTGAATCGAGCGCCGTGAAGATGCGACGACGAAACCGGTAGGGATGAGAAGTCGTCGAGATCGCGGCATAGTCCTGCAGTAGGATCCGCTCGACGAAGTCTTCGAAGTAGTGGCGCAGCCTGCGTCCGACGCTGTCGCTTGCCAAGACCTGCTTGTCGATTTCACGCAGCGCGCTCAGCACGCTACGCAGATAGCGCCCAAATGTGGCGGCGTCGCGGGCGGCTTTGTGCAGCCCCGGTGCGTTCTCCCGTGCATTTAGCAATAGAGCATCGAGTTCATTCTTTACCTGAATAACCAAGCCGCTCAACTGCTCTGTCAGGCCCTCGCGCAGATCGCAGAGAAACTCGGCGAGGCGCATGGCGCCAGCAGGCATGTCCACGGTTACCTTTAGGCCATAACGGCTCTCTTCGATCCAGCCTGTTGCAATGAGCCGGTTATAGATGTGGCGCGCCCGTATATCGCTTCGTTTGTCGCCTGCGGATCGGCCGCTTCCAAATTTCGCCGCCTGATGCGGCGTCCGCGGCGAGTGGCCAACTGGTCGAGAACGATCGGGGCCTCGTCCTCTCGCCAGAGTTCAGCATGCTCGCCCAACAATCCGTAGATCAGGTGAAGAGCCTCGCTCTGCGAGGGGAAGTGCAAGTCGGAACGATAAAAACCTTCATAGAGCCCGATCAAGATCCGCTCGTATAAGAAGCGGTTCGACCCAGCGAAAAGGGCGAATATGTCTGGGTTCAACTGACCAAACAGCATCAATTCGGTGCCTCTTCGCAGCCCAAATCAGCCGTATTCGCCATCTGCGCAGAACAAAACAGAAATGACATACCCTTAACCCCAAGCCCTGCAGATCAAAATTAAAGAACAGGATTCTGCCTTCGACTATCGAATATGTGGCAGAGTTGAGCAAGTAGATTGGCGAGAACCCAAAGTGGCCGAGGTGAGAGCAAGGGTTGCTTCCATCGATCGAGCGACGTGAACGGGAAGACTCTTTGCTACGGTAAGGAAGCGAGCGCGCTCTGACTAGAGCAGGCCAAAACTGCGGGCCTCGCCTGTTCGCCATTCCAAGCCAGCAAGACCGCTTGAGCAGCCTGGAGTACTTGTGAATTCAGACATTCAGTCAAGATGTCGGTTTTGGGGCCGCAAGCGGACTGACAGCTTCGGGCTCCGGATCCTCAATAGCGGAACTTTAATTCGGTGCGAACATCGTCGTGACGTGACCCGAAGCAGACTTTCGCAGGTGACATCGGGCATGACCGCCTCGCGCCTCATCTGGTTCATAGCGGGCACCCATGGCCGCTCGCGAAAGCGGACATTTCTCATGACCGGGACTGGGTGATTTGTGGCAGAAGCGGACATCAGAGGCTAATGGCTGCGCAAAGACGCTGGCCGGGTACTGACAATCAACTGCGCGGCATGTAACAGTGCTTGCTAATGTATGATGAGCAGTTGGGGAAGGATGCCGCTCGCACTCTTGGCGGATTTTTGGGGGAGACAGCCGACATGCAGAGCTCAGTCGAAATCGACCTTGCTGGTCGACTCGAATCAGCGGACCGGTACATTGCCGAGCTGGAAGTCGCCAAAGCATCTGGGGCAACTCAACTCAGTCAACTTTCTGCCGACAACAAGCGTCTGCTCGACCTCACCGAGGACCGCGCAAAGGAACTCGCGATCCTCAACAGCGTCGGCGAAGCAATGGCCAAGACGTTGAACGTCAAGACTGTCACACGCATCGTCGGTGACAAGGTTCGGGAGATATTCGGGGAGGACATCACGGAAATACTGCTGCACGATGAGGCATCTGATCTCATCATCGTCCCGTATTCATTCTATCGTGAGTACCAGGACGTGGAGCCGTTCACTTTGGGCGCAGGACTTACCTCAAAGGTCATTCTCTCTGGAACACCGCTGGTTATTGATACGTTTGAGCAGTCCCTCAAGTTTGATGTGATCGCACTTACCGAAGCGGAGCGATCAGAATCGTACCTAGGCGTGCCGATCATCGCTGGAGGCAGAACTCTAGGAGTTGTCAGCGTGCAGAGTTACCAAAAGAACGCCTTTAGCGAAGATCACGTGCGTCTCTTGCAAGCTCTCTCGTCGAGCATGGGAGTTGCCATCTCGAATGCCCGCCTTTTCGACGAAACCCAGCGGCTGTTGAAAGTGTCCGAGGACCGCGCAAAAGAACTCGCGATCCTCAACAGTGTCGGCGAAGCAATGGCCAAGACGTTGAATGTCAAGACCGTCACGCGCATCGTCGGTGACAAGGTGCGCGAGATATTTGGAACAGACGTCACCGAAATCCTGCTGCGTGACGAGAAGTCTGATCTGATCACCGTACCCTATGCGTTTTACAGGGACTATCAGGACCCCGAGCCATTTGCGATGGGCGAAGGTCTGACGTCCAAGGTCATACTGTCAGGCAAGCCATTGGTTTTGGGCTCGACTGAGCAACACGTTGCTCTGGGCGCACTTACGAAGGATATCGACGTATCGGTGCCGGTGAATGGGCAGTGAGGTTCAAAGGCCCAAGTGGCGTTCGCCTGCCTCGGTCGGAAAACGCTCGTTCCTAAACCTATCACAACTGGATGCTCGAATCTCTTCAATCTAAAGACAGAGATTCTTTGACCTCATCTGGAAGGGCGGTTTGGGATGGCCCGAAACGCTCATCGTGACAGACACACCCAACAGCAGCCGAAAGCCAATATTGACACCGCCGCGCCTCACCCGGGTCTCCGGTTATTGCCAGCCCCTCATGATATCGATAACATGTCCTTGGTATTGGGTTCCGGAGGTGGTTCATGAAGGCGAATAGCGACCAGGTAAGCCGTTTGGCGAAGCGTGAAACGTTCGCGGCGCGAGCAACCGCCGGAGTGGCTTGATGGCCAAGGCAGTGTCCTCAACGTCCGGCAATAACCATGCGCCAACTATGGTTGACGTGGCTCTGCGGGCAGGAGTGTCCACCATGACCGTTTCACGCGCACTGAAAGAGGGCAGCCGGGTTTCCAAGGCGACGCGGGAAAAAATCATGGTCGCGGTCAACGACCTTGGTTATGTGCTTGACCAGTCAGCCGGCAGCCTGTCCTCGCGCAAGACAGGGTTCGTTGCGGCTATCGTCCCGTCGATCAACAATTCCAACTTCGCTGACACCGCTCGCGGCATTACCGACGAGCTTGAAAGCACGGGGCTGCAACTTCTGCTCGGCTACACCGACTACACGGCTGAGAAGGAAGAACGGTTGATCGAAGCGATGCTCCGTCGGCGGCCGGAAGGCATTATCTTAACCGGCGGCGCTCACACGGATCGCGCGCGCCGCCTTTTGAAAAACGCCGGAATTCCAGTAGTCGAAACCTGGGAGTTGCCGGTAAAGCAGATCGATCAAGTTGTTGGGTTCTCCAACGAGGAGGCGATGGGACTTCTCGTCAAGACGCTCGCCAGGAAGGGTTACCGAAAATTCGGCTACATCGGTGGCACGACCTCGCGCGACACGCGCGGCAGCCAGCGGCGCGAAGGCTTCGTCAGGGCCATCGAGGAACTCGACCTGCCGACCGGCCGCCTCGTTTCCTTCGGCGTGCCGCCAATCTCCATCGAGCAGGGCGGCCAGGCCGTCGTCAGCATGCTAGAACGCTGGCCGGACACGCAGGCCGTGCTTTGCGTCTCGGATCTTTCGGCCTTCGGCGCGCTGATGGAATGCAAGCGCCGGGGCATGCGGGTGCCGCAGGACATCGCCATCGCCGGATTTGGCGACTATGAGGTCGCCGCCTTCTGCCATCCCGGCATCACCACCGTGAATGTGGACTGCTACGGCATCGGGCAACAGGCTGCTCGCAGATTGATCCAGGTGATCCGCGGCGACGAGAAACGGCACGGCCAGGAAATCGTCCTGACAGGCTATCGCGTCGTCGAGCGCGAAAGCACCTGACGTTCCCCACTGCAAATCCCAAGACAGAGAAGGGCAGTTCCCGCAGTGATGTTTCGAGAGACCCTCAGCCTCAGACATGAAGGCGCCTTGAAAGCCGTTGCTGCCGGGGCCGCGCGCGCTGTAACGATGGGCGTGCCACAATGTCTTGTGGTCGTCGATGCGAGCGGCGAGACCATCGCCAGCCTGCGTATGGACGGCGCACGGTTCCTGAGCCTGCATACGGCGCGGGCCAAGGCGCGCACGGCGGCGTCGATCAACGCCGCCACCGGCGGCATGGCGTTCGAAGCGGCACTCTCGGCAGGGATCGCCTCGCAGGGCGGCGTGACCAATTTGCCTGGCGGCCTGCCGATCCGCTTCGATGGCCGCCTGGCGGGCGGCATCGGTGTCGGTTCGGGAACCGGCGAGCAGGATTTCGACGTGGCACGCGCCGCGCTGGCGGCGATCGGCGCCGACGCGATTTAAGGAAATGTGGCGATGCGCCTCTGGCGCATCCGATGGATCTTTAGAACGCGATCTGGACCTTCATCGACCTGTTGCGGTCACTAGCGATCTCGAAAGCGGCAACCGCCTCGTCGAGCGGATAGATGCCTGACAGCAGCGGTTTGACAACCACCCGGCGGCGGTTGATCAGATCGACGGCAAGCGCGAATTCCTCGTGAAAGCGGAAGCTGCCGCGCATCTCGATTTCCTTGGCGACGATCAGGTTCTGCGGGATCGACACGTCGCCACCGAGACCCAACTGCATCAGCACACCGCGTGGCTTCAGAACATCGAGCCCGGCCCGCACGGCGCGTTCGTTGCCGGAGGCTTCGAACATGACGTCGAAACTGCCCTTGTCGACATTGTAGGCTGTGAGCTCTTCGCCGTTGGTGGCGACGTTGATGGTGCGGTCGGCGCCGATCTCCAGCGCCTTTGCCAGTACGCCGTCCATGACATCGGTGGCGACGATCTCGCGCGCGCCGTGGGCTCTGGCCGCAATGATGCAAAGCGCGCCGATCGGCCCGCTGCCGGTGACCAGAACCCGCTTGCCGAGCAGCGAGCCGGCGCGGTTCATGGCATGCAGCGTAACCGCAAAAGGCTCGGCGAAAGCGGCCTCGTTGATGGAGATATGGTCGGCGATTTTGTGGCACTGCCACGCCTCGGCGACAAGGCGCTGGCGGAACGCGCCCTGGATATGCGGCATCGGCATGGCGCTGCCGTAGAAGCGCATGTTCAGGCACTGGTTCTGCATGCCTTGCAGGCAGTAACGGCAGGCATTGCAGGGACGGCTGGGCGAGATGGCGACGCGGTCGCCGATGGCAAGCGCCGAAACGCCACCGCCGATGGCCTTCACCGTGCCGGCAACCTCGTGGCCGAGGATCATCGGTTCGCGCAGGCGGATCGCGCCGAAGCCGCCATGATTGTAGTAGTGCAGGTCCGAGCCGCAGATGCCGCCGGCTTCGACCGCGATCTCGACCTGTCCGTCGCCAGGGGAGCCCGGATCGGTCTCCTCGACCCGCAGGTCTTTTGCCGCATGGATGACGATCGACTTCATGATGGGATCCTTTCTCAGAGGACCGGTGTCAGCAAGGCCTGTCCGCCGAAATGGGCCGCGAGATTGTCGCGAACGAGCTGACCCATGGCCTTGCGGGTCTCCACCGTGCCGCTGGCGTGGTGCGGTTGCAGCACGACGTTGGCAAGCTTCAGGAAGCGCTCGTCGATGGTTGGCTCGTTCCAGAACACGTCGAGCCCGGCACCTTTTATGGCACTGGATTCCAGGGCCGCGAGCAAGGCAATCTCGTCGATCGTGCTGCCGCGCGAAATGTTTATTACAATACCGTCTGCTCCGAGCGCTGCCAGGATCGACGCATTAATCATGTGTTTCGTGCTTTCGCCGCCGGCGAGCGTTACGATCAGAAATTCGCTATCGCTCGCCAGTTCGAGCAGATCGCTGACGAACGTATAAGGAAGATCGTCGCGCTTGCGGTTGTCGAAATAAGAAATCGTGCAGTCGAATGCAGCGGCGCGCTTCGCCACCGCCGCACCGACGCGGCCCATGCCGACAATGCCCAGCCTTTTTCCACAGACACGCGTGACCAGCCCCATATTGCCCTTGCGCCAGCTTCCATCGCGCACGTAGGCGTCGGCCTGCGGGATTTTTCGCGCCACGGCGAGCAGCAGCCCGATGCCGATATCGGCTACGTCCTCGGTTAGAACATCAGGTGTATTGGTGACACGAATGCCATTCGCCCTGGCATAGGCAAGGTCGATGGCGTCGGTGCCCACGCCGTAGCAGGAAACGATTTCAAGCTGCGGCAGCTTCGCCATCAGCGCAGCACTTGCGCCAAGCTCGCCGCGCGTAGCTATGGCGCGGATCGCGCCAGCGTGGCTTGAGAGCAGCGCGTCCTTGTCCTCGGACTGCCAAAGTTTATGGACGCAATATTTCGCTTCAAGATCTCCCATGTCCCAATCCGGATAGGGACCTGTCATCAAAATGTCGGTCACGGCGTCATCTCCTGTGCATTTTCCCAATTGACTATGTTATCGATAACATTCATGTCAATAGGGACTGGCGGCAGGTACGTTGGAAATCGTGGCCGCTCCAGGAAACATTGCTCAGGAGGAGCGTTTGGGCAGTTCGTTGTTCGATTTGACCGGCATGCGGGCGCTGGTCACCGGCTCGGGGCAAGGGATCGGCCTGGCGCTGGCCGAGGGGTTGGCGCAGCACGGCGCCGCAATCGTGCTCAACGGACGCAGCGCCGAAAAAATGAAAACGGCTGCGGATAAACTGACAGCGAAGGGACATAAGGCCCATAGCGCCGTCTTCGACGTCACTGATCATGCAGCGGTGGCGAACGGCGTCGCGGAGATCGAGGCGACTATCGGCACCATCGATATCCTTATCAACAATGCCGGCATGCAGTTCCGAATGCCGCTCGAGGATTTCCCCGCTGACAAATGGGAGGAACTCTTGCGCACCAACATCTCCAGCGTGTTCTTCGTGGGACAAGCGGTGGCGCGGCACATGATCCTGCGGCGGCGCGGCAAGATCATCAACATCGCCTCGGTGCAAAGCGAACTGGCACGGACGAACATCGCGCCCTATACGGCCACGAAAGGCGCTGTGCGCAACCTGACGCGCGGCATGTGTGCCGATTGGGCGAAGCATGGCTTGCAGATCAATTCCATCGCGCCGGGTTACTTCAAGACGCCGCTCAACCAGGCGCTGGTCAACAATCCCGAATTTTCGGCGTGGCTGACCAACCGCACACCGGCGGGTCGTTGGGGCGATGTCGGCGAACTGGTCGGCGCGGCGATCTTTCTGGCGGGACCGGCCTCATCCTTTGTCAATGGACACACGCTCTATGTCGACGGTGGCATCACGACCTGCCTTTGAACCCGCGCTCATCGTCGTGATGGGTGTCAGCGGCTGCGGCAAGACCAAAGTTGGCGTCGAGATCGCCGCGCGGCTTGGCCTTGCCTTCGTTGAAGGCGATACGCTGCATCCGCGCAGCAATGTCGGAAAGATGTCGGCGGGCATACCGCTTGCAGACTGCGATCGATTGCCTTGGCTGGATCTGGTCGGCGCAGCCTTGCGCCAGGCTCGTGAGGAGGGTCGCGGGCTAGTCGTCAGCTGTTCCGCGTTGAAGAAACCCTATCGCGATAGGCTTCGCGATGCGGCGGGCGGGTCGCTGGTTTTCGTATTCCTGGAGGGGTCGCATTCGCTGCTGCAAGCCAGGCTAGCCGCGCGCCGCGGCCACTTCTTTCCACCGGCGCTGCTCGACAGCCAGTTCGCCACACTGGAGCATCCAGGCGGCGAGCCGCTGGTGGTCACAGTGGACATCGACGCGGCTGTCGACACGATTGCCGATAGAGTGTTGCAGGGCCTGGGTGCACTTGGGGTCGACCCTGCCGGGATCAAGGAAAAAGGCACGTTGAAATGACGCAACCAACAAAAGTCGCCGTTGTCGGCGCCGGCATCATGGGGTCGACGATCGCCACCCGCCTGATCGAGACGGGGCTAGCCGTGACGGTGTTCGATCTGGACAAGGTCAAGGTTGCAGCGCTGACTGCAAAGGGTGCGGCTGCGGCCGTGTCGGTTGCCGAAGCAACGCGGGAGAGCAGCTTCGTCATCCTCAGTCTCAACCATGCCAATATCGTGCGTTCGGTGGTGTTTGGCGATGGTGGTGTGGCGGCTGCGGCGTCGTCGGAAAAGCTGCTGATCGACATGTCTTCGATCGATCCTGTCGACACCGCGCAGATGGCCGGGAAGCTGTCTGCCGAGACCGGCATGAGATGGCTCGACTGCCCGCTTTCGGGCGGCGTTCCCGGCGCGCTGGCCGGCCGGCTGACCGTTATGGCGGGCGGTGAGGCGGCAGACTTCGTACACGCGCGCACGGTGATGCAGCATCTCTGCGCCAACTACACCTTGATGGGACCGAGCGGGGCAGGCCAGACGACCAAGCTGATCAACCAGCTCTTCTGCGCGGTGCTGTTTCAGGCCGTCGCCGAAGCGGTCAAGCTTGCTGAGGCCGGCGGCGTCGATGCGAAGGCAATCCCCGCGGCACTCAAGGGCGGGCGGGCCGACTCCAGCATTATGCAGGAGTTCATGGCAAAATTCGCTGCCCGCGATTTTTCGCCGACCGGCCGCATCGATAATATGCTGAAGGATCTGGATTCGCTGCAGGCCTTCGCGCTGAAAACCAAGACGCCGATGCCGATGACCGGGCAGGTGGTAGAGATCCACCGTCTGCTTTGCGCCGCAGGGCTGGGGCCAAGGGATTCGGCTGAGATGATGCTTCTGCTCGACGGCAAGACCAGTTGATTGGCTGGCCTGAATTTTCGTCGTCGCTTGACGCGTAGAAATGTTATCGATAACATCATTGGGGCGATCTTGGGAGGAACGCATTGTGACCGAGGAAAAACTGATCGAGTTCAAGTCGATTACCAAGGAGTTCGGCGGCACCCGCGCGATCTCCGACGTGTCGCTCGATCTGCACAAGGGCGAGATCCTGGCGCTGCTTGGCGAGAACGGCGCCGGCAAGTCGACACTGATCAAGACGCTCGCCGGCATCCACCGGCCGGACGGCGGCAGCATCCTGTTTCGCGGCGAGCCCTATCACCATCGTCCTCCGCAGCCGAACCACCGCCAGCCCGTCGCCTTCATCCATCAGGATCTCGGTCTCATCGAATGGATGACGGTCGGCGAGAATGTCGGCTTGGCCCAAGGCTTTTCGCTCCGCTCGGGGCTCATCGACTGGCGATCGACCGAGGCGAGAGCGCGTGAGGCGCTCAAGCTGGTCGGATGTGATTTCGATCCGACGACACGCGTTCAGGATCTGACGCGCACCGAAAAGTCGCTGGTTGCCATCGCCCGCGCCCTGGCCACCGAGGCCGATGTGCTGGTGCTCGACGAGCCGACAGCCAGTCTTCCCGCTGACGAAGTCGAGCGGCTGTTCGACGCCATCCGCCCGCTCAAGCAACGCGGTGTCGGTATGATCTACGTTTCGCATCGGCTCGACGAGATCTTCCGCATCGCCGACCGGGTCGCCGTGCTGCGCGACGGCAGGCTGGTCGGCCAGAAGAGCGTCGCCGATACCAGCCCGGACGAACTTGTCGAGATGATCGTTGGTCGCCCGGTGAACCAGGTTTTCAGCAAGGCTCAGACGCAGGCCGGCGAAACGGTGTGCACGGTCCGTGACCTGGTCTGCGCCGGTGCCGGCCCTGTCTCTTTCGACGTGCGCAAGGGTGAGCTGCTCGGTCTGGTCGGCCTTCGCGGCGCCGGACAGGAACTGGTTGGTCGGACGCTGTTCGGGTGTCAGGTTTTCTCCGGCTCGGTGACGATCAATGGCGTTGTGCCCGACCTGTCGAGCCCGATCGCGGCAATGTCGGCCGGCGTCGGCCTCATCGCACGCGACCGGACCGAGGAATCGATAGCAGCCTCCTTGTCGATCCGCGAAAACAGTTTTCTCAATCCCGGCGCCGGTAAGCGTGGCCTGTTCTCGTTTTTGGCGCCCTACAAGGAGGCGGCGCTGGCGCGTGAGATCGGCGGGACGGTCGGGCTTCGCCCCAACGATCCTAACCTGCCGATCGAAGCACTGTCCGGCGGCAACCAGCAGAAGGTGATTGTCGGCCGCTGGCTGCACACCGACCGAAAGTTGCTGATCGCCGAAGACCCGACCGCCGGCGTCGACGTCGGCGCCAAGGCCGAGATCTACCGGCTGATCGGCCGCGCACTTGAAGCCGGCCTCGCCGTCGTCGTGGTGTCGACCGATTTCGAGGAGATCGCCCATATCTGCCACCGCGCCCTGGTGTTTTCACGCGGACAGATCGTGCGCGAACTCACCAGCAACGACCTGACCACATCCGCCGTGATCATTGCGGCATCGGCTTCGGAAGCCGCCTGATCTTTCTGGGAGCGAACCTCATGCAATCGATCGAATCCAGCGCACTCGAACCGACCCGTGGCGAAATGGCAGGCTTGTCGTTGGGGCAGAAAATCATCCGGCTGCTGCCGGTCTACGGGCTGGTGATCCTGACGGCGCTGCTGATCCTTTTGTTTTCGATCCTGCTGCCAAACACCTTTCCAACCCTGCTCAATTTGCGCTCGATCATCTCCGACAAAGCAATCGTCGCGCTGCTGTCGCTGGCGGCGATGATCCCGATGGCTTCTGGCCGCATCGACCTCACCGTTGGCTACGGCATCGTGCTGTGGCACATTCTCGCCATCAGCCTGCAGACCATGTTCGGCGTTCCATGGCCGCTGGCGGTGATCGTCGTGCTGCTTCTCGGCGCTGCGACCGGCTTCCTCAACGGACTACTGGTCGAAGTTGCCCGCATCGACTCTTTCATCGCCACGCTCGGCACCGGCACCGTGCTCTATGCGCTGGCGCTCTGGCACACCGGCGGCCGGCAAGTGGTCGGCGTGCTGCCCAACGGCTTTTACGCCCTCAATGGCACGATGGTATTCGGGCTGCCTATCACCGGCCTTTATGTGCTGGCGATCGCCGCAGCACTCTGGATCATCCTCGAATATCTGCCGATCGGCCGCTACGTCTATGCCATCGGCGCCAACCCGAAGGCTGCGGCTCTGAACGGCATTCCGGTGCGCCGCTTCGTCATCGGTGCCTTCATCTCGTCGGGCTTCCTGACGGCGCTGACAGGCGTGCTGCTCGCCTCTAAGCTGCGCATCGGCCAGGCCAGCGTCGGGCTGGAATATCTGCTGCCGGCGCTCGTCGGCGCCTTTCTCGGTTCGACCACCATCAAGCCCGGACGCGTCAATGTCTGGGGCACGATGACCGGCGTTGTCATCCTGGCGGTCGGCATTTCCGGCATCCAGCAGTTCGGTGGCTCGTTCTTCGTCGAACCGCTGTTCAACGGCGTGACGCTGCTCGTCGCCATCGGCATTGCCGGTTACGCCCAACGCAAGCGCGGCGCGGCGCACAGGGCCAGGACCAAGACCGCAACGCAGCCCTCGAAGTGACCAGCCGAACCCATCCGGGAATAGTGGAATGAGCGACTACGAGATTCTGGACGACCGGTTCCGAAAGCTGACGATCGGGCATGCCAAGCTCGAACGGCTGTGGACCGGGAGCCGCTGGGCGGAAGGACCGGTCTATGTTCCGGCGGCAAGGCATTTGCTGTGGTCGGATATCCCGAACGACCGGTTGCTGCGCTACGACGAAAGCGACGGCTCGGTCAGTGTCTTCGAAACCCATTGCAACAATCAGAACGGCCATACGCTCGATCGTGAAGGCCGCGTCATCGCTTGCGAGCATCGCGGTCGACGCATCTCCCGGCTTGAGCATGATGGGCGATGGCAGTCGCTTGTCGAAGTCATCGACGGCAAGCGGTTCAATTCACCGAATGACGTGGTGGTCAAATCCGATGGGACGATCTGGTTCACCGACCCCGTGTACGGCATCGACAGCCACTATGAAGGCATGATTGCCCGACCAGAGATCGGCGGGTCCCATGTCTACCGGTTCAACGAAGCAACCTGCGAGGTGGGTGTCGTCATCACTGATCTGGTGCAGCCGAACGGGCTGGCCTTTTCGCCCGACGAGACCATCCTCTACGTGTCGGATACTGGCGCAAGCCATGTTCAGGGCCTGCCGCGGGCGATCAAGACCTATGATGTCGCCGCGGACGGACGCTCGCTGCGGTCGCACGGCACGCTCGCCGAATGCGAGGCAGGATTTTTCGACGGCTTCCGTGTCGATCGCGATGGCAACATCTGGGCCTCCAGTGCCGATGCGGTTCGCGTCTACGCGCCGGACGGGACGCTGATCGGGCGCATCCTGGTTCCCGAAATCGTCTCCAATTTGTGCTTCGGCGGTCCGAAGCGCAACCGGCTCTACATCACCGCCCAGACGTCGCTTTATTCCATCTATGTCAACGCGCATCCAGCCGGTTTGGGCCCGGTGGCTGGGCAAATCAGCCAGTGACTTGGCGCCCGAAATCGAGTTCCGGAAGACCAGACAATTTTTTTGAAACCAAGGGAGGTACCAACATGCAACGCAGAACATTTCTAAAATCATCCATCGCATTGATGGCCATCACAATCGCTGCTCCGGTCCTGTTCGCCGGCCAGGCACGGGCGGACGCGATGGCCGACGCCATGGCGGTGGTCGAAAAATATGCCCAGAAGGTCACCGCCTGGGACGGCCCGACCACCGGTCCGAAGGCCCAGCCGGGCAAGACGATCGTCGTGCTCGCCGGCGACCTCAAGAATGGCGGCATTCTGGGCGTCACCACCGGCGTCGAGGAAGCCGCCAAGGCGATTGGCTGGGAGGTCAAGGTGATCGACGGCGCCGGCTCGATCGGTGGCCGCACCGCCGCCTTCGGCCAGGCGATGGCTCTGAAGCCGAATGGCATCGTCATCAACGGCTTCGACGCCATTGAGCAGGCGCCGGCGCTGGAACAGGCGAAGGCCGCCGGAATCCCGCTGGTTTCCTGGCATGCCGGACCGGTGATCGGACCCGACGAAAAGAGCGGCGTGTTCGCCAACGTCTCGACCGACGCCATGCAGGTCTCGACGGCTGCGGCCGACTGGGCCTATGCCGACGCCAAGGGCAAGCCCGGCGTCGTCATCTTCACCGATTCGACCTACGCCATAGCCATCGCCAAGGCCGACAAGATGAAGGCCGAAATCGAGCGGCTCGGCGGCAAGGTGCTCGAATATGTCGACACCCCGATCGCCGAGACCTCGCAGCGCATGCCGCAGCTGACCACCTCGCTCTTGCAGAAATACGGCGATGCCTGGACGCATTCGCTGGCGATTAACGACCTCTATTTCGACTTCATGGGACCATCGCTTGCCGCTGCCGGCAAGGCCGGCACCGACGCGCCGATCAATGTGGCCGCCGGCGACGGTTCGGAATCGGCCTATCAGCGCATCCGCGCCGGGCAGTTCCAGAAGGTCACGGTCGCCGAACCGCTCAACTTGCAGGGCTGGCAATTGGTTGACGAGCTGAACCGCGCCATCGCCGGTGAAAAATGGTCGGGCTATCTGTCGCCGCTGCATGTGGTGACGGCCGACAATGTCGAGTTCGACGGCGGCCCGAAGAACGCCTTCGACCCGGAGAATGGCTACCGCGATCAGTACAAGAAAATCTGGGGCAAATAGGCCATCGAGGAGGGCGCATCTCCGATGCGCCCTCATCCATGCAGGCAATCAGGAACTTCAACATGATCATCCGCTACGCCCTCTTCGAAGGTGAAATCCATGCCGGGCGTGAGAACGAATTCCGGCAATTTGTCAAGGAGAAGCTGGTGCCGCTGTGGACGCAATTTCCCGGGGCGCAAGAGGTTCGCGTCCTGGATGGTACCGCGCGTGACGAGGGTGCTCCCGTCTACGCAATGGCTCTCGCCATTCGCTATCCCGACATGGACACCTGCAACCGGGCGCTTCAGTCCGATGTGAGATTTCAAAGCCGCGACGTGACGGGGGAATTGCTGAAGATGTTCACTGGGCGCGTTCATCATCATGTCTTCGAGGCAAATGAGTATCCAACCGGCTAGATCGAGCACGGCGACGTCTCTGCCAGATCTCGCAAACGTGCCCCCGGCATCTACATCGCCAGAACGTTCAAGTTTGAAGCGCCGTTCTGTTTGGATTTTCCTGTTGGGCCACGATCATTTCGCTGTTAGCCCGCGCAGGGAATCCCTTACTAAGGCATTGAATCTGCGCCGAGATTCCGGCGCAAATTCGCCTTGAGCGCGGAAAATCGCCGAAATTCGCTGTTTTCCGGCGCCTAACAGGGAAAATCAGACAGAGACTGGTTCGCCAATGACTGCCAGCACCACCAAAATTCACATATAACCATTTGATTTCATTATATTTTTTCTAAGATGCCCACAACGTGGACTCGAACCCCACCGCCGAGGAGAATCATCCAGTCCGCAATCGGCCCTCGGCTGATCGCCGGTGATGCCGAGGGCTAGGCTACAGTCCGCCTGGCCCGGAGCATGTTGTCATTCACTCGCTCATGTTCTGAAGCGCGTTGTGCCTGACGATTTCCACGCATCGCAGACTAGCCAAGCGGATGACGCCTTTCTCCTTCAGCCGGGTGAATATCCGCGATACCGTCTCGATGGTGAGGCCGAGATAGTCGCCGATGTCCATGCGCGACATCGGAAGTTCGACCTGCCGCAACCCCCCTTGCCGTTCGGCCATGTCAACCAGGAACGCGGCGACGCGTTCGATGGCGCTCTGGCGACCGAGGACCAACAGGTGTTCCTGGGCTCTGGTCAACCCCTGGAGCGCTAGGGGCAGCAACTGATGCGACATGTCCGCTCCAGCAGTGAGGCGGAAGACGCGGACACCGGTGGAGTTGATGGCTTCAGCAAAGAAATGGTGCGTCGTGTCGGCTTCGAAGCCGAATGTCTCTCCGGATAGGTGAAAGGCACTGATCTGCCGGCGGCCGTCAGCAAGCAGGCGATAGACGCGGACAGCGCCGAACTCCACCTGGTAGAAGGCTCCGGCCTTCTCGCCCTGGGCGTAGATTTCCGCACCTGCGGAATAGAAGCTGAGTGGTTGCAGCGGTGCGGGCTCGAAAGCCTCAGGCAGGTTGGGCAGGGTAGACCGTGACGGCAGCGAAATTCTGGAGGCGGTGTAGGCGTACATGGCTGTTTTCCCGGTTGATCCGTGACACAGCTATCGCGCGAATCGGCCGGCGCCGAAATTCGGTTATGTCCCTACGGGAAACTACCTAGAACCGCTGCTCCTACACCGTCCAGCCATCGCTTTCGCAGGCCGCCGCAGCAGAAAACACCTATTCACTTGCTTCGCGGCCCGACACCTGCTCGATCAAGATACGGAAGAAAACGTGGGGCGCGCTGTCCGACACCGGAGGCGTGACCGGCTTGAGGGCGCCGGGCTCCCACCAGTCAGCATGCTTGCTCAACACCGACCATGCATGGTCGCGCTCGCGCTTGTGGCCGACCCGGTCCGGCAGTTCCTCATAGCGCCCACCGACGACAACGCTTCGCCATCCTCGCCCTTGGCCGCGCTCATCGACCTGGACGGATACCAGCGGATTGCCTCGCATCCATTCGATCTTCTTGCCCGGCATGGAAAATACATAGAGGTGATTGTCCGCATGCGCGTAGTACAGGGGCACGATGTAGGGCTGCCCATTCTTTGCGCATGCGAGCCGGCCAACCCGATTGGCCGTCAGCAATCTCGTACATTCCAAGGAAGAAAGTGTGCGGACCATCATCGGTGCATCTCCTATTTCTCACGGCCAGCGCAAGCTATTGTTTGCCTTGCCGCGTTGAACCATGGCCATGCGGGTGCTTTCGCCCCAGCTCACGGCGGCAAAGCGCACATTCGCGCATTCGGCAATTGCGGAAAATGATTCAGATCAAGGCGCGAGCTGGCGCTTCTGCGGATCATGAGGAGATGTGGAAACCAATCCTCACCGCTCCGTTTGGACGCAACCTCAAACTGGCCGTTTTCGACGAGGACGGTGAGCATGCGCTCGTGTTTCCCTGCATGAAGGAGCGGGAAGGCTGGAGGAATGTCGCCACCGGCGCATGGGTCGACATCCGTCCGACCCACTGGCGCGACTGGGAGCCTTACCGGACGCCAACTCGCGACGGCAATCCCTTTGGCGACCATCCCTAGGGATTGGATTCAACGATCAGCGCCATGCGCACAAGATGTGACAGGCTGCCCGCGCCCATCTTGTTCATGACATTGGCACGATGGATCTCGACTGTACGCGGGCTGATTCCAAGGTCATAGGCGATCGTCTTGTTCGGCAGACCCGACACGAGCCCGTCGAGCACCTGCCGCTCGCGTTCCGACAAGGTCGACAAACGCCCGCGAATCTCCGCGGACTGAGGGTGGGATGCATTGACCTGGTTGCGGTTGGCCAGCGCTGAGCGGATCGCCTCGATCAACATTTCATCGTCGAATGGCTTCTCGATGAACTCGGAAGCGCCTTCCTTCATTGCCTGAACGGCTAGCGCCACATCCGCATGGCCCGTCATAACGATGACCGGAATTCTATGCCCGCCTGCTCTGAGCTGGCGCAGAAACTCGATGCCGTCTATGCCCGGCATGCGCACATCGGTGACGATGCAGCCCTCGAGACTGCCAGACGCCGTCGACAGGAAGGCCGTGGCGGAATCATGCAGGCGGACCGCAAAGTCTGCCGTGCCCAACAGAAATCCAAGCGACTTGCGGACGTCCAGGTCATCGTCGACCACGTGCACCAGATCATTAGCGGCCATTGGTGACCTCATCCTTATCGACGATGCGCAATGTAAACCTGAAAGCGGTCCCGCCGGCCGGCATTGCCTCGGCCCATATGTGACCGCCATGCGATTCAACTATGGTGCGGCAAATAGACAGGCCGACGCCCATGCCCTGCTTTTTGGTGGTGACGAATGGCTGGAACAGTTGGGCGGAAATCTCCGGCGCGAGACCGGCCCCGGTGTCGATGACGCTCACCTCCGCCATCCCGTCGGCGCGCGCAATAGTCGTGACCAGCAGTTCGCGTCGCGGCGCGTCTTGCATGGCTTCCACAGCATTGCGCATTAGGTTTAGCAGAACCTGCTGGATCTGGATGCGATCGGTTAACACCAGTTCGGCAGCAGGATCGAGCTTGTAGCTGACAAGGACATTTATCTCCCTTGCCCCGACCAGGGCCAGCGACGAGGCCTCTTCGATGAGCGCCGGCAGCCGTTCGACCTGACGCTCGCTTTCGCCTCTTGCAACGAAGTCTCTGAGATGGCGAATGACGTTTCCAGCCCGCAGCGCCTGCTCAGCGGCCTTTTCCACGGCATCCCGCAGGATGGGCGCATTCTCTTCGGTGCTTTTCTCGAGCAGCCGACGACTGCCCTTCAGATAGTTGGTGATGGCCGTCAGCGGCTGATTGATCTCGTGAGCAAGGGTCGAGGCCATTTCGCCAAGTGCTGTAAACCGCGCCATATGGAGAAGCTCCTGCTGCTGCTCCTGGATTCTAGCTTCCGCCCGGTGGCGTTCGGTCAGGTCGCGGCAAAAGCCGGTAAAGAAGCGTCCGGTTCCCGGATGCATCTCGCCGACGGAAAGCTCCATCGGGAAGGTCGAACCATCCTTGCGCATCCCGGTGACGGTGCGCCCGAGCCCGATAATCCGGCGCTCTCCGGTGGTCAGGTAGCGAAGCAGATAGGCATCATGCTCGTCGCGGTAGGGCGGGGGCATCAGCATTTTCACGTTTTGGCCAATGACCTCACCTGACTGATAGCCAAACAATGTTTCGGCGGCTGTGCTGAACGATTGGATCCCGCCTTGCTCATCGATGACGACCATTGCATCCGGCACTGTTGCCAGGATCGATCGTAAATGGTCCTCACGCAGCCGAAGAGCTGCGTTTGCAAAGGAGAGTTCGCTGACATCCGTGCCTTCGATGAAGATCGCGGTGATACGGCCATCGTCGGACTTGATGGGCTGATAGACGAAATCAAGGATGCGCTCTTCGAGCGGCCCGTCGGCCTTGTTGCGAAGGCCGACCTTTACGCCCTGGCCTCTGTATGGCTCGCCGGTCGTGTAGACCTGGTCCAGATGTCCGAAAAACTCATCTCCTTCGAACTCGGCAAAGGCTTCCCGGACTGACTTTCCAATCACCTGCCTGTTGCCGATCAACCGCTGGTAGGCGGCATTGGTCAGTTCGAAAACGTGACCCGGCTCGCGCATGAGCGCGATGAAGCCCGGAGCCTGATCGAACATCCGCGACAAGAGGGCTTTCAGTGTCGTCCCACCGGGCGACAAACTGAGCGCTTCGTCTTTGATCACCTGAAATTCCTGGGTTCGAGACGGTGCTACCGGGGCTACCTATCACTTCTCATCGCACAGGCAAAACAGATCGCGACGGCGGTTCCGCAAGAGATTCCGTTGGTAGGCGCAATTGGCGGGTCTTTGACGCGCATCAAGGCACCGGACGCTGACGAATGCGATCCATCACGCAATTGCACCGTTTCATCGAAAGGCATCCGCAATGTCCTACAAGTCAATTATCGTAAACCTCGCCATCGATGAGGCTCCTGCGCCCATTGTTCAGGTTGGGATCGAACTTGCCGAACGATTTGGAGCGCATCTTGTTGGCTTGGCGGCAGCCGAGGTCCCACCTTTGGTCCCGACAGGCGAAGGGATGGTCTACGAAGGTGAGATCATGCAGATCCAACGAACTGAGATCGAAAAGCGGCTCGCCGAATTGCGTGCAGTGTTCGAAAGAATGGTGCCGGTTTCCGTTACAAGCGAATGGGCACAGTCCGTCTGCAGTCCGACCCGGTTCCTCAGCGTTATGGCCAGGGCGGCCGACCTTATCGTCACCGGCTGCGGCGATGGAGACAATGTCTTTCGTGCTGTTGATATCGGCAGCCTCACGCTCGGTGCCGGCCGGCCAGTCTTGGTCACGGCAGGTAATATGGAACATATCCGCGCAAAAACCGTGCTGGTTGCCTGGAAGGACACCAGGGAGGCACGGCGTGCGGTAGCCGATGCACTGCTTTTCTGGAAAAGGCCAGCGACGTTATCGTCGCCACGATAGACACCAGCCGCAACGAAACCAGTCGAGACAGCCTCGACGATGTCGCCGTTTTCCTTGACCACCATGGCATCAAGGCGCGAACCGAGCTGATCGCCGGCAAGGCTGATGGCGACCGGTTGCTGAGTTTCGCGCGCTCGATCCATACGGACCTGATCGTCTCGGGCGCCTATGGCCATAGCCGCTTGCGGGAATGGGCATTTGGCGGTGTCACTCGCACGCTCATCGAAGAGAGCGGCATCAGCCGTTTCATGTCGTATTGAAGGAGAAGTTGACCAGCAACCTGTCTCGGCCGGAGCAGGTTACCTCCTGCGGCGCGCCTGGAGACCCTCAGCCTCGGGACACCGCGACGGTGCTAGCAACATGTTCGAGGTGGGGTGCCCACGACGCAGCGGCTGCGTTCATTTGTTTTCCGAAGCGAACAACGGCCAGATCTAGACCTGGCCCGAGCAACCGGCCTGCCGGTCAGCGGACGTCTTCGACCACCTGCCATTCCGTTTGGCTTCATGCTCCCCGTCACGGCCCAGGGTTGGCAATGATGCCGCCTGTTGATCGAGATCAACGCCACCCGCCGCCAACGGCGGCAAGGATGACCGGTAGGCAGGAGTGATCAACATGACCTTTCTCGATTACCTGATTTCGGTCGACGCCAGAACGGCGCTAATGGGTCGAATGATGCGGTCGCTCGGGGTCGACAGACATCTGAAAGTCGTGGCAGACCATGCGGCAGTCACCAATCGGGCGGTGGACCGCTGCCGTTCCTGCGGGCACCAGGATGAATGCTCAACCTGGCTCGACGAACATGAGCAATCCGAGAACCCGCCAGACTATTGCCGCAACAGCGACCTGATCGCTCGACTGCAGCATGCGGCCGGGCAACGCTAGGGCATCGAGCAGGCAGCCTCGACGAGAGGTCGTGCCGTCCGTGTTTTGACGAGGGCCAACGCAAACCAAGTTTTTGCGGTTGATAAGTCTGCATTCCACAGGACCAGGCAGCTTGGACAACTTACTTTTTCTCGAAGCATTTGTGCTCTTTGTCGCACCAGGGCCTACCAACGCTCTTTTGATGGCGGGGGCGGTCAAGCGAGAGAAAGTGGTCAAGCTTTTGGCCGCTCAGGCATGCGGATACGGGATCTCATCCGCGTGCTGGTTTTCCCTGCGCCCCTTCATGTCACCCGAGGCCATTCAAATACTTAGGCTGGTAGCAGCCGGATGGCTTGTAGTTCTTGGACTGCATCTGATAACCAGCGCGCGGATCAACGTTTCCAAAAATGGCGACGCCATTTCTGTTGCGGTGACCAGTGCCCTGAACCCGAAGGCCTTTATCTATTGCCTGGCTATCGTGCCGATGAACATCGAACCGCGCGCTCTGGGGATCTTCTGGGTTGTGCTTCTGGTGATAACAGCTGCCACCGGATCGGTGTGGCTTTTGCTTGGCCGGCGCTTCAGCGGAGGCAACAAAAAGACAGAAAGAATTGCGGGCGCGGCGCTCGTTGCATTCGCCCTGTTGCTCCTTCGGCCATTGATACTTCTAGTCGCGATCTGAACGCGGCGAAGCCTGGGCGAAAAGCGGGCCTATCGTGGATGCAACCTTGAAATCAGCTGGCACGGCCGCTCGCTACGAAACAAGGAGGACGGACACTGGATCAGCGCAGAAGAGACCATCCTCGACAGCTTTGACGCCGGCGACGTTTTCGGCCGCAACAATGGCTGCCCGGCGCGCGCGTTCGTCGAAGATGGCGCCGCCCAGTTTCACCATGCCATTGTTCACAGTCACGTTGACCATGTCCTTGCCAGCCCATTTCTGTGTCCCTAGCTCGGCCATGATGTTCTGCCGGATCTGTTCGTCATCGATGGCTGCAGCGGCTGCAGCCGGAAGGGCGCTAATCAATGCCCGCAGAAGATCAGAGCGGGTGATGATGCCGACGACTTTCCCGGTGTCGATGACAGGGATGCGTTTGACATGGTGACGCGTCATGAGCTCGACGACCTCGTCGAGCGATGCGGTGGGGAATGCCGTGACGACATCTTGTGACATCACCTCCTCAACCCGTCGCCCATTGGCGTGGACATATTCATCGGCGGCCGTTCCGGGGCTGACCAGAAACTGCAGCCAGCGTGAGCGCTTGCGCTGCGTGCCCAGTTCCCCGCGACGCAGGAAATCGCCCTCGCTGACGATCCCGACCAGGGTGCCGTCGCCGCGAATGACGGGAAAGCCGCTAATCTTTTTGGTGAGCATCAACCAGGCAGCGTCGGCGATCGATGCGGTCGGGTCTATGCCGACGACCGGCTTGCTCATAATGGCTTCGGCTTGCATGCCAACCTCCTCATATGGTTACTCCTATCCATATCGAGGCCGCGCGAGCTGTGCCTTGATCTGAATCATTTCTAAATTGCGTAAGCGCAACGAAGGCAGTCCGAGCCGGATTTATGAAGAGGGCTTCGCAAATCGCGGAGACGTCATCATGAAACAGTGCAGCTCGATCAACCCCGATATGGTCGTCGACGAAATCATGAGGAAATGGCCGGCAACGGTCGCTGTGGTGTTGAGACACAAGATGCTCTGCGTCGGCTGTCCGATAGGCACTTTCCATACGGTGACCGAGGCGTGCCGGGAACATCAAGTCGATGAGGGCGACTTTCTGGTCGAACTCGAATTGGCCATTCGAGGTGAACGATGACGGTCAGTCCTTTTCCCGGTTCTCGGCCAGAACCACAAGGCGATGCGCATCTTTGACCGTGACCCTCTGGCGCCCGCTGACAATTATTCCGTTCTCTTCCCATTTGCTGAGCAGCCGGCTGACGGTGTGCAGCGTCGTTCCCGTCATCTCGGCAATGTCCTGCCTCGAAATCGGGAAATCGATTTCGATGCCGCTGTCCGTTTTTCGGCCGGTCTGGTTCACCAGCCGCAGAAGCGCATGCGCAACCCGCTGCTCCACCTGTTCCGTGGACATCTCCACCACCCGCGTCTGCGTCTCCTCCAGCCTGCTTCCAACCGTCTTGTAGGTGGCTGCCCCAAACACGGGGAAGCGTCGGGACAGATCAGGCCACAGGGCGTTGGGCCAGGCCAGCACCACGCAGTCGACAGCCGCGACGGCACTTGCGGGATAGGTCGTCCGGCTAAGGGCTGCGGCGACGCCAAAGATCTCGCCTTCGCTGATGTATCTGGCGATGACCTGCTGTCCGTCCGGCGTGGTGCGGACCACCCGTATGTGCCCGGCGATCAGCACGAAGAAGGAATGGGCTTCGGCTTCCTGCGCGAAGATCGCTGCCTCCTTGGCATAGCGAGACGATCGTGCATTTCGCAGGATCTCGCTCTGCTCGTCCGGCGTAAGCCCCTGGAAGAGCGGCAGCTGCGAAATCAGCGATCGGTCCAGCGCAGCCAAGCGGATCCCTCACGGCTCTACGGTTCCGCATCAGTCGTGCGGGAGACCTTTCTTATCCCGAGTTTGCGCCAGCGCAAATTGTCGCCGGCCGCGTCAGGCTAAATGGCATGGAACGGCGCAATGCCGCGAAGACGAAACAAAGGACAAATCGATGAAACTCACCATCCTCGCTGCCGCAATCTCGATCCTGGCGCTCGCAAGCGGCGCAAGCGCTGAAGAGCATGTGGTGCAAATGCTCAACAAGGGCGAAAAAGGCGCAATGGTTTTCCAGCCGGCCTTCGTCCAGGCGGCACCCGGCGACACCGTCAAGTTCGTGCCGACCGACAAGACACACGACGCCGAGTCGATCAAGGGCATGCTTCCGGATGGCGCTGAGCCTTTCAAGGGCAAGCCCAGCGAGGAAATTACCGTCACGGTGACAAAGGAGGGCATCTACGGCGTCAAATGCGCGCCCCACTACGGCATGGGGATGGTCGCACTGATCGTTGTCGGCAAGCCGGTCAATCTCGATTCCGCCAAGGCGGTCAAGCATCCTGGGAAGGCAAAAACGGTGTTCGCCGACCTGTTCACCCAGGTTCCTGCGAACTGACAGCAATCGATACAGGCATGCCTGCCGCAAAAAGGGCGGGCACGGGCCGGACGGACCGAGGGCGGCGGTTCATCCGGCCCTGTTCATTTGAGGATACAGTCATGGGGATTCCACGCCTGCAGGCCTACACTGGGCCCGCATTTCTTTCCTACGGGTTCAGGCCCTTCTTTCTCCTCGGGTCGCTGTATGCCGCGCTGTCCATTCTGCTTTGGCTGCCGATCTATGCCGGCGAACTCGATTCCCACAGTGCGTTCGTTCCCGTCGACTGGCACATTCACGAGATGCTGTTCGGCTATCTGCCGGCGATCGTTACCGGGTTCCTGCTGACAGCCATTCCGAACTGGACGGGCCGGCTGCCGGTGCAAGGCCTGCCCCTGCTGGCGTTGGTGGTCCTGTGGCTTGCCGGACGTGCCGCGGTCTTCCTCTCGGCGGATATCGGCTGGGAAGCGGCAGCCGTGATCGACAGTTCATTTCTGCTTGCTGTCGCAGCCGCTGCGGCACGCGAAATCGTCGCGGGACGGAACTGGCGCAATCTCAAGTTGCTGCTGCCGCTTGCCGTCCTGGCCGGCGCCAACGGCGCGTTCCATATCGAGGCCCACCTTCACGGCACATCCGATATCAGCCGCAGGCTCGGCATGGCTGCGGCGATCATGCTCATTTCACTGATCGGGGGGCGCATCATTCCAAGTTTCACCCGCAACTGGCTCGTCCGCGAAAATCCTGGGCGGCTGCCTGCGCCGTTCGATCGTTTTGACGTCGCATCGCTTGTCATCTCAGCCATTGCGCTGGCTGCGTGGACGCTCGCTCCCGACCACGAAGTGTCGGCAACGCTCGTGGCCGTCGCGGCAGTCTGCCAGGCATGGCGTCTGTGGCGTTGGGCTGGCGAACGCACGTTGCGGGATCCGCTGGTGCTGGTTCTGCATCTTGCCTACGCCTTCGTGCCGATCGGTCTTGCCCTGGTATCGGCGTCGATCTTCTTTCCCGATGCCGTGCCGGCGGCGGCAGGACTTCACGCGCTCGGGACTGGCGCGGTGGGCTCAATGACGCTTGCCGTGATGACCCGCGCGACGCTTGGGCATACCGGGCAAAAGCTTAAGGCTGGGAAAGGCGCCTCGTTCATCTTCGTGACCGTCCTTCTGGCGGGATCATTGAGAATCCTGGCCGCCTTTGTGCCCTATGGCGTGATGATCGACATGGCCGGCACCGCATGGGTGGCGGCATTTGCAAGCTTCATCCTGATCTACGGAACCGCGTTGATGACGCCAAAGGCACAGTGAGGCGACGGGAGTGCAGGCGAAACGCGATGGAGCGGACGCTTCTGTTTTTTCACGCAATGCCGAGGTAGCTGAGGAAACGGTTCGCCCATCCTCGATGTTCCCGGACCAGCCTGAATCCAAGATTGTCGGGAGGTGTGCCAACGGCGCAGCCACCGCTTTTCCCGTCGCCGACGAAGTTCGACATGTACGCCCTGTGAAGCCCTTCAAGGACGTGGACGCCGCAATTGTCGACCGAACTCACGACATCGGTTCCATCCACAGCCAACGTGGTGCGGACATAGCAGGTCGAAGTCCACTCCCAGACGTTGCCGGAAAAGTCGGCGAGGCCTAAGGAATTCACACCAAAGGAGCCACGGCTCCTGGGCAAGGGGTCCGGTTTGCGATTGAGGTCCACCTCGGCCTTGTAGCTGGTGAGCCAACGCCTGGCGGGATTGTTAGTATCGTTTTCGACACCCTCAAATTCCCCTGCGAACCGCTCGGCCGCGGCAAACGCCCACTCCTCATCGGATGGCAGCCGCCAGTCGTCGCCTGTCGCCTTCGAATACCATTGGGCGTAGGCATTGGCGTCGAGATAGCTCACTCCGGTAGCGGGAGCATCGGGCGCGATCGCGTGCGTCTCCTGTGCCGGCTGACAGCCGCCAGCCGCCACACAGCTCGCATAGTCTGACGCGCTGACCTGATAGGTCATGATTTCGATAGGTTTATTGAACTGTCGACTGAGCCGCGGATTTGCTTGCGGGCGCCCATTCCTCAGGAACTCGCCCGGCAGGGGATATGTGATCGAACCGGGGACCAGGGTAACTGTCGTGGCGGCAGGGTAGGACTGTCGATGTCCGTTCCGGCCGATGGCAGACAAGCCCATCGGAACCGTTGCAGCCGCCATGGCGACCGAGACAACCTTGACGATGAGAGGTGACATGTCTGTTGTCCGTGCCCGGCCAGCGACGCTGTCCGGGCAATTTGGAGTGCCGTCAGTTGGTGGCGATGGGTTTAGGCGCCTCGACCTGCGTCATCAAATCATCATTCCACTCGCCCTCGACCATGAAGTGAGCGGTCGCCCCGAGTTCCACGGCCTCGATGAGATTGTGATTGACGTAGGCGTAGACGCCGGGCTGCAGGAACGTATAGAGCGCCGACCCCGCCGAGCCGCCGCGGATGAACCAGGTTTCCAGATCCTTGGCCGGCGGATTGGCGAATTTGCCCTGTTCCCAGACATAGTCGCCGTGACCACCGATCAGATGCGGCCGCGTATCGCGGTTGGCCTGCGAATGGACGATCAACACGGTCTCGCCGACCTTCGCCTTCATGGCGTTGTCGCCGGTCAGCGAACCGACCCTGCCGTTGAACACCACGTGCGTCGGGATCAGCCCGCGCATGACCTTGACGATATCGTCATACCCATCACCGGCCGATTCGTAGCTCTTGAAGTTTCCCTTCTCATCGCGCGGAATATAGAAGTCGCTCTCGCCGATATAGAAGATCTTGTCGTATTTGACCGGCTCGCCCTTGCCGTTCCTGAGCCCGTCGCGCGGCAGCACCATGATGGCGCCATTCATGCCGGAGACGACATGCCACGGGATCATCGGTCCGCCGGGAGCACAGTGATAGACGAAAGTTCCCGTTCGGGTTGCCTTGAAGCGCAGCGTCACCTGTTCGCCGGGATTGATCAAGGTGAGGGCGCCGCCGCCCAGCGCACCCGTCGCTGCGTGAAAATCGATGTTGTGGGCTAGCGAGTTGGTGTCGGGATTGATGAGCGTCAGCTCGACATAATCGTCCTGGTGGACGACCATCAGCGGGCCCGGGATCGAGCCGTTATAAGTCATTGCATTGAGCTGCGTCCCGTCGGCGTCGATGACCATCGGTTTCTCCTCGATCGTCATGGTGAGTTCGACGACCTTCGGACCGCCTTTGGCGATCTGGTCGTGCGGATGCACAAAAGGCGGTGCCACGAGCTTGACCTTGTCGCGGGGAAGTCCTCGAATGTCTGCTTTCGTCACCGTTGCCGACAGTGCGGGCAGTGCCGCCACGGCGGCAGCGCCAATCGCTGCTCCGAAGAGGGCTTCGCGTCGCGTGATCATATCAATCTCCTATCTCAACCGTTGCGGATGAGCAGAAGCTAACTGACCTGACGCAGCGTTTCTTTGCGCTGGCGCAAATTGGTGAGTGTTAATTGGAGCAACAAACAGCCTCGACTGCCGCAATCTTGTGCGTCAAGAATGGTCGAGCAAGTCCCGCTCGGTTTCGAGCTTGGCGATGGACGGGCGTCTTCGCTGCCGACAGCGTGCTCGCCAACCATGACGGGCGCTATACGCTCGATGAACTCGCCGACAGCCTCATGTCCAAGCGATGTGGGAAGGGAGCAGAACCCAAAGGGACGCTGCTTGGCGTCCCCGCTTTTTTCCGCAGCTATGAAACCATCACCGAGAGCGGATCTGTACGGAGGAAGAGGCTGTCCTTGACTTGTCCGACGCCGGCAACGTTCTCCGCCGCAACGATCGCAGCCTTCCGCTGACGCTCGTCGACAATCGCCCCGGTCAGTTCGACGAGGCCGTCGCTGACCCTAACATCAATCAAGTCACCACCGCTCCACGATTGTCCCTGCAGCTCGGCAAGTATGGCCTTGCGGATCAGGTCGTCATCGGGTGGCGTGGTGCCCTGTTTCGGCATTGCGCGGATCAGGACAGGCAGCAAATCAGTTCGCGTGATGATGCCGACGACCCTTTCCCGATCGACAATCGGCACATTGTTGATGCGGTGTTGCATCATCAAGTTAACAATCTTTGCAATTGAGGCGCCTGGAGGTGCCGAAATGACGGCTGTGGTCATCACCTCATGGATGATCCGTCCGTTCGAGCGCGCATAGTCTTCGGCGACTGTGCCCGGGCCAAGATCAAACTCCAGCCAGCGCGGACGCACACGCTGGGTCCCAAGTTCTTCTCGGCGCAAGAAGTCGCTTTTGCTTACAATGCCAACCAGGGCACCTTCGCTGTCCGTTACCGGCAGGCAGCTGACTTTGTTTGAAAGCATGAGCTTGGCCGCTTCGTCGATCGTCGCGTTCGCATCCGTCGTGATGACTGGCTTCGTCATGATGGCTTCGGCTTGCATCCTCACCCTCCTGATCTTACGTTGACGACGATGGGACATCCCGACCCGCGGCGCTTTGATCTGAGTCACTTGGAACGAGGAGCATTCTCCGCGCCGTCGTCGCGGTCGATAAGAATGCGCTCCGCCGCGCCATCGAGATCGTCGTACTGGCCGCTTCTCAACGCCCACAGGAAGCCGGACAGGCCGAGTGCGCCAAGGAACAGCGCCACCGGAATGAGATAGGCGAGCGTCGTCATGAGGATTGGGCCAAGGCGCCGGCCCGCGCGGGCCTGTCCTGCCGCGCAGTTTCGGACGGCGCACCCGTTGCGAAGCCTTGCAGACGCATGGCATTTCCAATCACAAGCAATGACGAGGCAGACATCGCGACCGCCGCGATGAGAGGCGTAACGTGGCCCAGAATGGCGATCGGCACGGCCACAGCATTGTAAACGATCGCAATTGTTATGTTCTGTCGGATCAGGCTTCCCGCCTTGCGCGACACGTCCAGCGCCAGCG
>NZ_JAMYMP010000046.1:0-34145 GCF_040318615.1 Mesorhizobium sp. M1078 | reverse complement strand
TCAGAAGCAAACTGCTTCGCCGCCAGCGGCGCACCGCCCTCGTTCGTGAGGCGTATATAGTCGCCACCAACCAGAACTGTCAACAGTCATCGACGATGTTTTTGAACTTTTTGCGACAGAAGTTTTGGCGCCGGCGGACTGCCCCAAGGGAACATTGGCGTTGCCAAAAAGGAGCCCTATTGCCGCCGCATTGCCGTTCGACACCAAGGCCAACAAAGAAGGGCTCGGCGCGGCCCGCAAGGTGCCTTCCTATAAGAGCCAAAGCGGGGTCTGCGCATCACCGGTTCGGAGCCTCCTATAAGAGGATAAAGTCGCCTCTCTGTAAGGGGCTGTAAAACAGAGCGTGTGCGTGGGGATTTCGCCGCTTCGTTGACTTCACTCGCCGTGACAGGCAAATGTCATGGCCCAACAGAAGCGAAAAGCCGTTCCGCCCGGGGAAGAAGCAGCCTTTCTGGATGCCAGACACGGAAGATGTCATAGCCGAACTCGGCAATGAGCCGCCGCTGATCGCGGATGGCCGCAGCGGCCCGCCCGACCGGCGCGAGGTTTCGGCGCGCTGGCTGTCGGGCACCTTTCTTACCGGCGTGACCTCGAGTGTGCTGATGGGCGTGGCGTTGTTTGCCGCCCTTGACGGCCGCCAGCAGTTGGCAACCCCGCCCGAAATCGCCGAACTGGCCCAGCTCGAAAGCGGCGGCGATTCCGGCGAGGTCGCCAAGACCACCAGGCTGGTGGCGCCGCGCCAGATCGCCAAGGCCAAGGACCGCCGGCGCATGGAAGTGTCGATGGTGACCAAGGTCGGTGACCGCGACGTTATCCACACCATGCCGTTCGTGCAGATCAAGATGGCGCTGGCCGCCGGCCACACCACCAACCGCGCCTATCCGCCTTTCGACCCGATGCAGGTGTTCGGCGACGATGGCGACTCGACGCCGGCGCAGCCGGCGACGGCCTCCGCGGTTGGCGGCCAGATCTACGGCGCCAAGGTCGAAAGCGAGATGAGCCTCAAGACGGTCGATTTCCCGGTCGAGACGGCCTCCTTCGATGAAAAAAGCGACCTGTCCGCCGACGAGGTGGAAAAAGTGGTGCGCGAAGCCGGCACCGACCTCAGCGACGGCGCCGTGCAGGTCGCCTCGCTGCATTATGTCGACCCGCAGCGATTCGGCGATGCCTTCGCCGAATCGATGGCCGGCTCCTACGACGTCAAGATCGTGCCGGAAAACGTCTCGGTGGCGCCGCGCGTCGCGCTCGACGACCAGACCCCGGCTTTCGCCGAGGAAATCATTCCCTTCACCAGGGACCGCGACATTGCCGAGGCTTTCGCTGATTCGGGCTATACGGGCGATGACGCCACCGGCATGGCGGAGGCGATCGGTAAGCTGCTCAACGCACCGGCGCTGAAGGCCGGAACCGTGCTGCGGGTCGGGCTCGAGGTACATGGCGACGCCGCCAAGGTCGTTCGCACCAGCGTCTATGACAAGACAACGCACATCGTCACCATCGCGCTCGACGATCGAGGCCAGTACGTGCCGGCGCAGGAACCGGAGCCGAACCCCGAATTGCTGACCGCGTTTGACGATTCGTCGGCACCGGTGGTGGTGCGCGGCAATCTGCCGAACGTCTATGACGGCATCTACCGCGCCGCCTATTCCTACGGCATGTCGAAGAAGCTGACCCAGCAACTGGTCAAGCTCCTGGCCTCCGGCGTCGACTTCCAGTCCAGGCTCAATCCATCGGACCGCATCGACGTGCTGTTCTCGCAGCCGGACGGCGACGACCAGGCCTCCGACGAATCGGAACTGCTCTATGTCTCGTCGACCTTCGGCGGCCAGACGCGCAATTTCTACCGATTCCAGATGCAGGACGGCTCGACCGACTATTTCGACGAGGACGGATCTAGCGCCGAGCAGTTCCTGTTGCGCAACCCCCTGCCCGCCGGGAAATTCCGCTCCGGCTTCGGCGCCCGCCGACATCCGATCCTCGGTTATGTCCGCATGCATACCGGCGTCGACTGGGCGGCGCCGATCGGAACGCCGATCATCGCCGCCGGCAACGGCACCATCGAAAAGGCCGGCTGGGCCGGCGGCTACGGCAAACAGATCATCATCCGCCATGCCAATGGCTACGAGACCTCCTACAATCACCAGAGCGCCTTTGCCAAAGGCATCGAACCGGGCGTTCATGTCCGCCAGGGCCAGACCATCGGCTTCCTCGGTCAGACCGGCCTCTCCACCGGCCCGCATCTTCACTACGAGCTGATCGTCAACGGCACCAAGGTCGACCCGATGCGCGTGCGCCTGCCGGTCGGCAAGGTGCTGAAGGGCGACGACCTGGTCGCTTTCAAGCGCGAGCGCGAGCGCATCGATGAACTGCTCAAGCAGGAAGACAGCAATCCGCTGAAGGTCGCGAGCGCCAAGATCGAAGGCTAATGCATGTCGCCCAGAAGTGTGCCGCGGTTCTGGGACAACGACATGCCTCAAAACAAACACTTAAAGCGCGTCGTATGAATCCGTTTCAGCGCGACGCGCTTTAAGCCGTCACACTCGACGCCGGCGAATCATAATTCCCCATCAGAGCATCCCGAATCGGGTCGGCTCCGAATCAGGTCGACTGCTTCTCTTCGGCTCGTGACCAAGGCAGCTTTTGCCCCGAAACGGTGGCCCAGGCGATAACAGCGGCAAGCAGGCAAAGCACGGCCGTCACTGTCGACACGGCCGCGAACGCCGAATCGCTGGCGGCGCGCCGTGTTGCATCAAGGTCTGGCGCCAGGCCGGCCAATGCCGGTTCTCCGAACCCCGGAATGCCCGGCCTGACGCTGGTATCGAGCATCGTCGAATAGACCCAGGCCGCGAGCGAGCCCATCGCCGCCACAGCAATCAGCCCGCCAATGCGCGAAACCGCATTGTTGATGCCGGAAGCGGCGCCGGTATCCTTGTCCTCGACCGCGGTCATGACGGCCGTCGACAGCGGCGACACCACCAGCGCCATGCCGAGCCCCATCACCGCCATCAGCGGAAAGATACCGGTCCAGAAATTGTGCATGCCGGCATGAGTGAGCAAAGCCAGCCCGGCAAAGGCGATGGCGACCACCAGGCAGCCGCTGGCGATCGGAAAACGCGGACCGATGCGATCCGACCACTGGCCGACGAGACCCGACAGCAGCGCGATCGACGCCGACAGCGGCAGGAAGATGAAACCGACCTCTTTGGTGCTCAGCCCCCATCCGGCGATCAACAGCATCGGCAGGTAGAACAGATTGGCCGACAGCGCGAAATATAGGAAGAAGGTGGCGAGGTTGGCGCCGGCGAAGGCGCCAATCCGAAACAGCTTAAGATCGATCATCGGCTCGCGCTGCCGAAGCTCGAAGACGATGAAGATTATAAGCAGCACGGCGCCTGCGGCGATGCTCGGCCCCGACATCAGCCCGCTTCCTTCGGCGCTCATCGAGGTCAGTCCGTAGGCAAGCGCCCCGAAGGCAAGCGTGGCGAGAGCGGCGCCGCCGAGATCGAGGCTTCGCTTCTCCGTCGGCGCGTCGGCGGGAATCTTGGCCAGCAGGAGATAGATCGAGATCAGCCCGAGCGGCAGGTTGACGGCGAAGATCGCCCGCCAGATACCGCCGCCAAAGGCCGACAGAACGAAGCCGCCGAGCACCGGACCGAGCGCAGTCGTCAGCGCCGAGGCGGCGGCCCAGATGCCGATCGCCCGGCCGCGCTCCTTCTTCGGATAGGCCTTGGCGATGATGGCGAGGCTGCCCGGCACCATGATCGCCGCACCAATGCCCTGAATGGCGCGAAAGGCGATGAGCACCAGCGCATTCGGCGCCACCGCGCAGGCCAGCGAAGCGACGATGAACAGCGCAATGCCGGCAACGAAGGCGCGCCTGAGGCCAAACCGGTCGCCGGCGGCGCCGCCGGCCAGAATCAGCGCCGACAGCGTCAGCGCATAGGCGTTGGAAATCCACTGGACCTCGGCCAGGCTGGCGCCGAGGTCGACGCGCATTGCCGGCATGGCAATGGCCAGGATCGACCCGTCGATGAAGCCGAGCGCTGACGCCAGGATCGCCGCTACCAGCACGAACTTGCGCTGCGACTGCGGGCAAAATGTACCGTTGGAAAGCGACCTGGTCAGGGGAACGGCTGCGGCTTCGCTCGGAGACTTCATGAGCGTCTGCTTAGACTTGTTGCGGGCCGGCAACAACCAGCCAGCACCCTGCGCTCATGAATCCAGCTTTGGATATCGGCCTGCCTTATGGGCAGGCCGATATCACTGCGCTGGAGCGCTCACTTGCTCCGCAACATCATCGGCCGAGGGACCGCCGACGAACTCGACGGTGACGCCCGGCGACACCAGCTTGGCCAGTTCACGCGCATCCCAATTTGTCAGGCGCACGCAGCCATGGCTTTCGGTCTTGCCGATCTTGGAGGGATCGGGCGTGCCGTGAATGCCATAGGTCGGCTTGTCCAGCGCGATCCACACCGAGCCGACCGGGCCGTTCGGACCCGGCGGGATGGTCAGGATCTTGTCGTTCTGGCCCTGCTTGAAATTGATGCTGGGGTTGTAGGTGTAGTTCGGATCGAGCGCGACGCGCGACACAGTATGAGTGCCGGTCGGCGAGGGCGTGTCGGCTGAACCAATGGTGGCCGGATAGGCCGCGACCAGCTTGCCACCGGCGTCATAGGCGAACACCTGCTTCTTGTCCTTGTCGGCGACGATGCGGGCAACCGGCGTCGCCACCAGCCTGCCGAAATTGGCGACCTTGATGATGGTGCCGGGACGGCTGAAGTCGGCCTCGGGATTGAGCCCCTTCAGGTAGTTCTCGTCCATGTGGAACCGTTCGGCCAAGGCTTCGGTGACGGAGGTGTAAGCCATGCGGTCGAGCTGTGCCTTCTGGCTGTAATCCTCCGGTATCGAGGCGACATAAGGCCCGGCCGCGTCCTCGGGCGTGATCGTATAATTGGCGAAAGCATCGCCACCGGTTTGCGCCAGCGCAGCCTGGATGCCGACCGCGTCGGTCGAGCGCAGATTGCTGCCGGTGATCTGGTTATAGGCGGCAAGCGCCTTGTCGACATTGGAGCCGAAGCGCCCGTCGACGACGCCGGGTGAAGCGCCGGCGCGGTCGAGCAGCACCTGCAAGGCGGCTACATCCTGGCGTGCGCCGAGTGAAAGCGAGGGATCGACCACGGTCTTGCCACCGGCTTTCGGCGGCAGCGCGGCCTGGTCGGCGGGCGCCGCCGGTTCGGCGGGATCGATAGAGGCTTCGTTCAGCGGCTGGCGCTTGACGGGCCGCGGTTCAGCGGATTTCGGCGCTTCCGGATAGGTGTCGCTGTCATTGGCATCATCCTGCGGAGCGGCCCCCAGGAATCTGTCGCTTTCAGGATCGTATTCATCAACCGGCGGGCCGGGGATTCGTCCCTGATCGTCCAGTTGCCTGCGGCGGAAACGCGCCATGTCTTCGGGATCGTCGAGATAGTAGCGGTCGTCGTCTTCGACCGGTGCGCGTCCAAGCTCACGTGCCCGCATTTCCCGGCGCAGCGAGCGGCGGTCGAGCCTGGTCTGCGGCGGCTGGATGGCGATGACCTTGCCGGTCTCGGCATCAACGATGACGCGGTTGCCCCTGGCGTCGTAATAGATGTCGAGATTGCCGTCCTGGGCAAGCACAATGCCGCCGCTATCGGCGGCGCGGACGGCCGGCAGTGCGTTGTCCACAGTCGGCGATGCCATGGCGCTGGACGTGAGCAGCCCGGCGGCGAGCACCGAAAAGGCAAGGATCGTGCGGAACATGGTGGTCAAACTCTCCGGTACTTACAGCGCCGCGCGTCCGTTTGGACGCGCAAAGGACGCTGTAACACTTCATGTCTGCGCATGATCCTTTCCGAAAATCGAATTTCGATTTTCGGGGTCATGCGTAATTGCCGCCGCCCGGCAGTGTTCCCACCAGAACGTTCTCGCCACCGTTTGGATGCGCAAGGAACGCCCTGATCGTCAAAAGCCTGCAGGCAAACCCCTTCGCCAGCAAACCACAACATAAGCTTTCCAACATGAACCGGGCATGAAGATGGCGGATTACTGGTTGCTACAGGCCCAATTCCTTGCGCGTCTGCTTCGTCAGCTTGAGGACGACGAGGCGGTGGCTTTCGCCGAGATAGTCCTTCAGCGCATCATCATCCATGCTCTGGCTTGTCTGACGCTGGATCCATTTCATGCCGCGCGAGGCGAGATAGGGCGCCGGCCGGCAGCCGGGCTGATCCTTCAGCACGTCATAAGCCATTTCAGAGCATTTGAAGGTGACGAAGACGCCACCCTCCCGGTCATGGCCGGCGATGGTGAAGACCTTGCCACCGACTTTCCAGACATCGGCCCCGCCCCACTGCACGACATGCGTCGTCTGCGGCAGCGAGGCGCAGAAGCTGTTGTAGTCGTCCAGCGTCATCTGCACCCCCATCAAAGGATTGTTGTTTCATAAGAAAATGCCGCGCGTCCGGTCGGACGCGCGGCGTTGGATCAGGCTGCCGCGTCGGTCGGCACCACAGTGGGCCTGGACCGGAAATTCAACCGGTCGGAGCCGGCGGTGACCTTGACGGTCGAGCCGTCGAGTATCTCGCCAAGCAGGATTTTTTCCGCCAGCGGATCTTGCAGGTCCTTCTGCATCACCCGCTTCAGCGGCCGCGCGCCATAGGCCGGGTCGTAGCCCTTCGCCGCCAGCCAGTCGATCGAATCCTGGTCGAGCGACAGTGTGATCTTGCGGTCGGCGAGCAGGCTTTCCAGCCGCTTGAGCTGGATCTCGACGATGCGGCCCATATCCTGCCGGCGCAGCCGGTGGAACAGGATCACCTCGTCGACGCGGTTGAGGAACTCCGGCCTGAACGAGGCTCTCACCACGCTCATAACCTCGTCGCGCACGGCATCGACGTCCTGCTCTTCGCCGAGATTGACCAGATATTCGGCGCCGAGGTTCGACGTCATGACGATCAGCGTGTTGCGGAAGTCGACCGTGCGGCCCTGCCCGTCGGTCAGCCGCCCGTCGTCGAGCACCTGCAACAGCACGTTGAAGACATCCGGATGCGCCTTCTCGATCTCGTCGAACAGCACGACCTGATAGGGCCGGCGCCGCACCGCTTCGGTCAGCGCACCGCCTTCCTCATAGCCGACATAACCGGGAGGCGCTCCGATCAGCCGGGCGACCGAGTGCTTCTCCATGTATTCCGACATGTCGATGCGCACCATGGCGCTCTCGTCGTCGAACAGGAAATTGGCCAGCGCCTTGGTCAGTTCGGTCTTGCCGACGCCGGTCGGTCCGAGGAACATGAACGAGCCGATCGGCCGGTTCGGATCCTGCAGCCCGGCCCGGGCACGACGCACGGCCTTGGACACCGCCTGTACCGCTTCGCCCTGGCCGACGACTCGCTTGCCGATCTCGTCTTCCATGCGCAGCAGCTTGTCGCGCTCGCCCTGCAGCATCTTGTCGACTGGAATGCCGGTCCAACGCGACACGATATGGGCGACGTGGTCGGGCGTGACCACCTCTTCGACCATGCCGGCCTTGCCGTCCTGGGCTTCGGCTTCCTTCAGCTTCTTTTCCAGTTCCGGGATCTTGCCATAGGCAAGCTCGCCGGCGCGCTGGAATTCACCCTTGCGCTGGGCAATGGCGAGGTCGTTGCGGGCCGCGTCGAGCTGCTTCTTGAGGTCAGCGGCGAGGCCAAGCTTCTGCTTCTCCGACTGCCATTTGGCGGTGATCTCGGTCGATTCCTCCTCGAGGCCGACGAGTTCCTTTTCGAGACGCGCGAGCCGGTCCTTTGACGCCTCGTCCTTCTCGACCTTCAGTGCCTCGCGCTCGATCTTGAGCTGCATGATGCGGCGATCGATCTCGTCCAGCGCCTCGGGCTTGGAATCGACCTGCATCCTCAGCCGCGACGCGGCCTCGTCGACAAGGTCGATCGCCTTGTCCGGCAGGAAACGGTCGGCGATGTAGCGGTTGGACAAGGTCGCCGCCGCGACCAGCGCCGAATCCGAGATGCGCACCTTGTGGTGCTGCTCGTACTTCTCCTTGAGGCCACGCAGGATCGACACGGTATCTTCCACCGATGGCTCGTTGACGAAGACCGGCTGGAACCGGCGGGCAAGGGCCGCGTCCTTCTCGACATGCTTCCTGTATTCATCGAGCGTGGTCGCGCCGACGCAGTGCAGTTCGCCGCGCGCCAGCGCCGGCTTCAACAGGTTCGAAGCGTCCATGGCGCCATCGGCCTTGCCGGCGCCGACCAGCGTGTGCATCTCGTCGATGAACAGGATGATGCCGCCGGCCGCCGAGGTGACTTCGTTGAGCACGGCCTTCAGCCGCTCCTCGAACTCGCCGCGATATTTGGCGCCGGCAATCAGCGCGCCCATGTCGAGCGCCATCAACTGCTTGTCCTTCAGCGATTCCGGCACGTCGCCATTGACGATGCGCAGCGCCAGACCTTCGGCGATCGCCGTTTTGCCGACGCCCGGCTCGCCGATCAGCACCGGGTTGTTCTTGGTACGCCGCGACAGCACCTGGATGGTGCGGCGGATCTCGTCGTCACGGCCAATCACAGGGTCGAGCTTGCCGGCGCGGGCATCGGCGGTAAGGTCGCGCGCGTATTTCTTCAGCGCGTCATAGCCCTGCTCGGCGCTCGCCGAATCGGCGGTACGGCCCTTGCGGACGTCGTTGATCACCTGGTTCAGCGCCTGCGCTGTGACGCCGGCCTTGGACAGGATATCGGCCGTCTTGGCCGACTTCTCCATGGCCAGAGCCTGCAAAAGCCGTTCAACCGTGACAAAGCTGTCGCCGGCTTTCTTGGCCAATTCCTCGGCGGTCGAAAACACCTTGGCCAGCGGCTGCGCGAGATAAAGCTGGCCGTTGCCGCCTTCCACCTTGGGCATGGCCTCAAGGGCGGTCTCGACGCCAAGCTTGACGTCGCGCACGTTGCCGCCGGCGCGCTCGATCAGCGAGGCGGCCAGCCCCTCATCGTCATCGACGAGGACCTTCAGCATATGTTCGGGAGTGAATTGCTGGTGATTGCGCGAGAGCGCCATGGTCTGGGCGGACTGAATGAATCCGCGGACGCGCTCGGAGTATTTCTCGAGGTTCATATCTGTCTCCTTCCATCACCGGCCCGCTTTGCGGCACCGGATCAGATTGCGGTGACGGACCCGCTCATCCGAGCCGGGTCCAGTTCACGCCAGATATGGGGCGCAAGCCATTGCCGCTCAAGACGTCCGGCTGATGATATTGCATCGCCGAGCAAACGAAAACGGCGGAGATTTCTCTCCGCCGTTTCATCGACTTATGTCTTGTGGGTCAGTTGTTGGCGTCGACGGCGAACGGGTCGCCGGCAGGGCTTTCGGCCGGCGCCGCATCAACCACGTCAACAGCGGCAGCGGTCTCGCCGGCGCCATCCACCACCTTGCCACCACCAGACTGTTCGTCACCGACCTGATCGGCATTGTTGCGCGGGCGGCGCGGACGCCGCGGGCGACGGGCAGCGCCGCTCTCGGCGGCTGCCTCATTGAGTTCGGCCCGGGCGGCAAGAGCCGCCGGCGACAGGTTTTCGTACAGCGGCGCCGGCTCGGAGAAACCGCTCTCGGCTTCGGGCTCAACGGCGGAAACGGTTTCCGCCTGTGCCGGGGTTTCGGTGAAGCGCTGCTGGTCGCCGCGCTGGCCGTTCTGCTCGCCACGCTGGGCAAAGTCGCCACGCTGGTCGTTCTGGCCATAGCCGCCATTGGGGCGGCGGTCACGGTTACGGCCATTGTTGTCGCGGCCGTTGTTGTTGCGGCCATTATTGTCACGGCCATTATTATCACGGCCACTGTTGTTCTCGCGGCCGTTTTCCTGGCCGTATGCGAGTTCGGCCGGCGTGCCCTCAATCGTCGGCTGCGGACCGTTGCCGTGGTTCGCCATCGGCGCTTGCGTCTCGCCGCCATTGCCGCTGCCGGCATTGTCAAAATCGTCGCGATCTTCATCGTCGTCGAATTCGTCGCGGTTCTGCGGGGCATTCTGGATCGGCATCTGCGCCTGTGCGGCGGCAATGATGCGGTTGTAGTGCTCGGCGTGCTGGAGGTAATTTTCCGCCATAACCCGGTCGCCGGAGCTTTGCGCATCACGGGCCAGAGTGGTGTATTTTTCGGCGATCTGCTGAGCCGATCCACGGATTTTCACGTCCGGGCCGTTGCTCTCGTAGTTGCGCGTCAGGGGATTTGGGCCCTTGCGGTTGTTGTTGTTGTTATTGTTGTTGCCACCGCCGCCGCCATTGTTGTTGCGACCGCGCATGCGCCTGTTCTGCTGTTGTGGCCTCATAAGACTCTCTTCATTTTGAAATTTTCGAAAAACGTTTCACGAACGGAGGCGCTCATGCAGCCAGCCGTTTCGTTTCTTCACCGGCGTTCGCCCGCATCAATTGCGTTGGCGCCACGTGTCATCCTGTTCCGGTTACATCACTTGCCGGACGATTCCCGCACGAAGCTTGGGCGTCGTTTGCGCAAGAAGGCAGCTATTTCCGAGGAAAACCGAATCGCTAAGAGCACTGCCTGCTTCGTCTCATCCGGTTAGGGCGGACCCTAGCCGCATTCCCCGGCATTGCCAAGCGCTTTTTTGCACTGCGTCAAGGCTTTCCCTGTTCAAACATAAGAACCCTGTCGTTTCCGCCAAGGTCGACAAATGCCCCGGCCAGCCTGTAGCCGGCTGCCGCGAATATGTCTTTGACCTCATTGCGCTGCGTGTGGCCGATCTCGACCGCTATCTTGCCTTGTGCTTCCAGAAACTTTGCCGCCTCGGCGGCGATGATCCTGTAGGGGCCAAGACCGTCCACACCGCCATCAAGGGCTCTGTGCGGATCGAAATCGCGGACCTCGTCCTGCAGATTTCCAATGTCTCCAGACGGTATATAGGGAGGGTTTGCGGCAATTACATGGTATCGGCCCGAAACTTTTTCGAACCAGTCGGACTGCAGCCCCACGAACCGGCCGGCGAGTCCAAGTTGCTCGGCATTGCGTATCGCGGTTGCCAGCGCGTCGTGCGAAATATCGACCCCGGTGGCGGTCGCGGCCGGAACCGCGCTGAGCAGCGCCAGCGCTATCGCGCCGGTACCGGTGCCGAGATCGAGGATACGGCATTCCCCCAGCCTTTCGGCCGTCGCTCCGGCAAAAGGCAGGATCGCCTCGACCAGCGTTTCGGTGTCCGGCCGCGGCTCCAGCGTTTCCGGCGACAGCGACAGCCGCAGGCCGTAAAACTCGCGAAACCCGAGGATGCGGTGCACCGGTTCGCCGGCCATGCGGCGCTGCAGAGCAGCGCCGATTGCGGCAACCGCACCCGCATCGACCGTCCGTTGCGGGTCGGCGATCGCCTGCGTCCGGTCCGTGCCGGAAAAATGTTCGACGATCAGCCTGGCATCCAGCGCCGAGTCGGAAAGGCCGGCCGCGGCAAGCCGCTCCCGCGCCACCCGCAACAACGGCCCGAGCGCGCCGGGCAACATGTCAGCCATCGAGGCCAATATCGGCGAGCAGCTTCGACTGATGGTCGGCAATCAGCGCATTGATGACCTCATCGAGCTCGCCCATCATCACCCGGTCGAGCTTGTAGAGCGTCAGGTTGATACGATGGTCGGTAAGGCGGCCCTGCGGGAAATTGTAGGTGCGGATGCGCTCCGAACGGTCGCCCGAACCAACCTGCGATTTGCGTGACTCCGAGCGCTCCTCGTCCGCCTTGCTGCGCTCGAGGTCGTAAAGCCGCGCACGCAGAATCTGCATGGCTTTCGCCCGGTTCTGATGCTGCGACTTCTCCGCCTGCACCACCATGATACCGGTCGGCAAATGGGTGATGCGCACGGCCGAATCGGTGGTGTTGACGTGCTGGCCACCCGAACCCGAGGCGCGCATCGTGTCGATGCGGATGTCTTCGGCGCGGATGTCGATGTCGACCTCTTCGGCTTCCGGCAGAACGGCCACCGTCGCCGCCGAGGTGTGGATGCGCCCGCTGGCCTCGGTCGCCGGCACGCGCTGCACGCGGTGCACGCCGGATTCGAATTTCAGATGGGCAAAGACGCCCCTACCGGAAATGGTGGCGATGATTTCCTTGAAGCCGCCGGCATCGCCGTCGCTGGCCGACACCGTCTCGAAGCGCCAGCCGCGTTCGGCGGCATAGCGCTCATACATGCGAAACAGGTCGCCGGCGAACAATGCCGCCTCATCGCCGCCGGTGCCGGCGCGGATTTCAAGGATGGCGTTCTTGTCGTCGGCCGCGTCCTTGGGCAACAGCAGGATCTGGATGTCCTTCTGCAGCTCTTCGATACGCGCTTCGACGCCCGGCAAATCTGCCTCCGCCAAGGCCCGCATCTCTGCGTCGGTGCCCTTGTCGGCAAGCATCGCCTCGAGGTCGGCTTGCTCGCGCTCGACTGAGCGCAGTTCCCTGACCTTGGCCACCATGTCCTGCAGCTCGGCATATTCGGAAGCCATCTTCACATAGGCATCGGCCGCCGGGCCGGCCGACATCTGCGCTTCGAGCATCTCGAAACGCTTGACGACCTGATCCATACGCTCGCGGGGAAGATTGACCATGGCTAATGCTATAGCGGGATGGAGCGGTCGTCGGCGAAGGCCTGCAGCAGCGCCCGCATCGGCAGCCCTTGAGCTGGCGCCATCAGATTGTCGGCAAAGAAAGCCTCCAATTCCTCCAGTGGCAGTTCGGTCAACATCGCCTTGACCGGGCCGATCGAGGCTGGAGACATCGAGATCGAGCGGTAGCCGAGGCCGATCAGCGCCATGGCGGAAATGGGTTTTCCGGCAAGCTCGCCGCACAGCGTCACCGGCGTGTGGTTGCGAACCCCGGCGTCGGCGATCTGCTTCAGAACCCGCAGGAACGGCGTCGACAGCGTGTCGAAGCGGTCGGAGAGCTGCGTGTTCCCCCGATCGACCGCCATGACGAACTGGAACAGGTCGTTGGAGCCGACCGAGACGAAATCGACCGCCTTCATCAACTCGTCGAGCTGGAACAGCAGCGACGGCACTTCCAGCATGGCGCCCACCTTGAGGCTGGTCGGCAGATGGTGGGCAAAGCGGGAGAGATGCCGCACTTCGCGGTCGATGATCTCGCGCGCCTGGGCGATTTCGCCGAGCTCGGTCACCATCGGCAGCATCAGCTTCAGTTCGCGCCCGCCGCAGGCCTTCAGCAGAGCGCGGATCTGGGTCCTGAGCAGACCCGGCCGGTCGAGCGTCAGCCGGATCGCGCGCCAGCCGAGCGCAGGGTTTTCTTCCTGGACAGCGCCCTTGAAGTAGGGCAGCACCTTGTCGCCGCCGATGTCGATGGTGCGGAAGGTGACCGGCTTGCCACGCGCCGCGTCCAGCACGTCCCGGTAGAGCCGCTCCTGCGCCTCGGCGCGCGGGAAGGTCGAGGCGACCATGAACTGCAATTCGGTGCGGAACAGGCCGATGCCGGCCGCACCCGCCTCGGCCAGCTGCGGCAGGTCGACGGCCAGGCCCGCATTCATCAGCAGGTCGACCTGGACGCCGTCCTTGGTCACCGACGGCTTCTTGCGCAGTTCCCGGTAGACTTCCTGCCGGCGCGCCCGGAAGCGCACTTTTTCGGCATAGGCAGCTTCGAGGTCGGGCTGCGGCCGCAGATGGATGGTGCCTTCCTCGCCGTCGACGATGATGGCATCGCCGTTTTCCGCCATGGAAACGGCGCCCTTCATCTGGCCGGCGACCGGAATGCCCATGGCGCGCGCTACGATGACGACATGGCTGGTGGCAGCGCCGTCTTCCAGCACCACGCCGCGCAGCTTGTCCCTGGGATAATCGAGCAGTTCGGCCGCGCCCATCGAGCGCGCGACCAGGATGGCATCCTTCGGCAGTGACGCCGCGACGTCGTCAGGCCCGCGCCCCATCAGCTGGCGCAGCAGCCGGTTGGCGAGATCGTCGAAGTCGCTCATCCTCTCGCGCAAATAAGGATCGGTCATGTGCAGCATGCGGGCGCGCATGTCGCTCTGCACCTTTTCCACCGCCGCTTCCGCCGTCAGGCCGTTGCGGATCGCCTCTTCCAGCCGGCGCACCCAGCCGCGGTCGTTGGCAAACATGCGATACGCTTCGAGCACCTCGCGATGTTCGCCCTCGAAGGCGACATCGCGCCGCTCCAGCATGTCGTCGATAGAAAGCCTGAGCGAACCGAGCGACGTCTCCAGCCGGCGCACCTCTTCCTCACTGTCCTCGTTGAACAGATTGGTGACGACGATGCGTGGCTCATGCAGCACGACATGGCCGAGGCCGACGCCCTCGTTGAAGGACAGGCCGGTAAAGCTGACGGGACGGCGCAGATCGAGTTCGAGGCCGGGCCGGGTCAGGCGAGCGAGATCACCGGTGGCGATCATCTCGGCGATCACCATGGCGGTCGTTTCCAGCGCCTCGACCTCGTCGTCGCGGTAGTGGCGCATGGTCTTGTTCTGCACCACCAGCACGCCCAGCGTGCGCCCTGCCCTTAGTACCGGCACGCCGAGGAAGGAATTGTAGATCTCTTCGCCCGTCTCCGGCAGGTAGGCGAAGGCCGGATGTTCCTGTGCATTGGAGAGGTTGAGCGGCCGCGCGCTCGCGGCAATGGTGCCGACGAGGCCCTGCCCCAGCCGCAGTTGCGCCAAATGGACGGCGTTCGGGTTCAGACCTTCGGTGGCATAGAGTTCGAGCACCGAATCGGCGCGCAGCACATAGAGCGAGCAGACCTCGGCGACCATGTTGGAGGCGATGTCGCGCACGATCCGGTCGAGCCGCTCCTGCGGCTCCAGCGGCTCCTGCATGAGCTCGCGGAGCCGTTTCAGCAGAACGCGCGGGCCGCTGGCCGTATCACGCATCGCGGCTTCTTCTCCAATGGGCATTTTGCCCGCCGCAGTTTCCACTGCGACCGGCGCACACGCAACAACTCAAATCGCTCTCGCTACTGCTTATCCAGACCGTACACGGAATGCAAAGTACGAACCGCGAGTTCCGTGTAGGGACCGTCAATCAGTATCGAAATCTTGATCTCGGAGGTAGTGATGGCGCGGATGTTGATCGCCTTGTCGGCCAGCGCCTTGAAAGCGGTGGCGGCCACACCGGCATGGCTGCGCATGCCGATGCCGATGACCGAAACCTTCGACATGCCGGCTTCCGACTGCACCACGTCATAGCCGATCGAAGCCTTCAGACGCTCCAGCACGGCCAACGCCTTGTCCACGTCGCCGGACGGCACGGTGAAGGTCATGTCGGTGAACTTGCCGTCCTCGGAGATGTTCTGGACGATCATGTCGACATTGATGTTGGCCTCGGCCAGCGGGCCGAAAATGCCGGCGGCAACGCCCGGGCGGTCGCCGACGCGGCGCAGAGAAATCTGCGCTTCGTCCTTGGCGTAGGCAATTCCGGTGACGACCTGCTGTTCCACGATCTCTTCCTCGTCGCAAATGAGCGTTCCCGGAGGATTGAGCAAATCCCCCATTCCGGGCGCATCGGGATCGTCGAAGGACGACCGCACGAACGTACGCACCCTGTGCACCATGGCAAGCTCGACCGAGCGCACCTGCAAGACCTTGGCGCCGAGCGAGGCCATTTCGAGCATTTCCTCGAACGAAATCTTGTTGAGCCGCCGCGCCTTCGGCTCGATGCGCGGATCGGTGGTGTAGACGCCGTCGACATCGGTGTAGATGTCGCAGCGGTCGGCCTTGACCGCCGCGGCAATGGCCACCGCGCTTGTGTCGGAGCCGCCGCGGCCGAGCGTGGCGATGCGGTTGTCCGGGCCGATGCCCTGGAAGCCGGCGACGACAGCCACCTGGCCCTCGCCGAAGCGCTTGATCAGGAACGCGCCGTCAATTTCGAGGATGCGCGCCGCGCCATGCGCGTTGTCGGTCTTGATCGGGATCTGCCAGCCCTGCCAGGAGCGGGCATGGACGCCCATATTCTGCAGTGTGATCGCCAGCAGGCCGGCAGTCACCTGCTCGCCCGAGGCGACCACGGCGTCATACTCGCGCGCGTCGTGCATGGGCGAGGCTTCGCGCGTCCAGCCAACCAGTTCATTGGTCTTGCCCGCCATCGCCGAAACCACGACAGCGACCTCATGGCCGGCATCGACCTCGCGTTTGACGTGACGCGCCACATTGCGGATGCGGGCGATGTCGGCGACGGAGGTTCCGCCGAATTTCATCACGATGCGCGCCATGGAAGCGAAATGCCTTTGACTGAAGCCGGCCCAGGACCGAAAGGGGAAGTAAGCGGTCGACAGAAGCCGGCCGCTGAATGCGCGCCTCCTTAGCCAAATGATCACGGTTTCGCAAGGCTGGCGGCGGATGCCGGCTTCAGGATCGCGGCATATTGCGTTCGGCCCCGCCGCCGCTTACCAAATGCTGCCCGCGGGAAACTCCTTTTGGTCCGGCATATCGAATGATTGTTCGCCTTCGACGCGCCATGCGGTGGCAATCGCTGCCGCTGTTCATCGGCTTCGCCGTGCTGGCGTTGATCGTCGGCACACGCGCCGTACTGGTCGAGACCCAGAGAGCCAATCGTGAGGCCGCGCGCGAGGCGGTCGAGTATCAGGAATTGCTTTCCGGTTTGCTTGCGATGGCTCAGGAGGCCGAGACCAGCCAGCGCGGCTATCTCCTGACCGGCGAGAAATCCTACCTCCAGCCTTATCGGCAGGCGGTCGACGCCATTCCGGGCCAGCTTGCCCGCATCGACGGCATGACCGCGCCGGACGACGAACTCGTGCAGCAGATCAACCACGTCAAGGACGCGCTTTCACAAAACCAGGCCGAATTGGCTGAGACGATTGCACTCTACGATCGCGGCGATGCGGCAAAAGCTCTGGAACTGGTCCGCAGCGGCCAGGGCAAGGCCGCCATGGACCAGATCCGGGCCAGCATGGACACGATCCGGCGCATTGGCGGCGCAGCCATCGCCGCGCGCGACGCTCATACCGACCGGGTCGAAAACTGGCTGCGAATCGGCTCGATAGCGGCGCTGCTGGCGATCTTCCTGCTTGGCGCCTACACGGTTCGCCTTTCGCGCCGCCGGTTCCGCGCAGTGGCCATCGCCCAGGAAGAGCTGATGCGCAAGAACATCGAGCTCGGCAACGAAATCCAGACGCGTGAAAAGGCCGAATCGCAGATCCGCCAGATGCAGAAGATGGAGGCTGTGGGCCAGCTGACCGGCGGTATCGCCCACGATTTCAACAACATGCTGGCGGTGATCATCAGCGCCATGAACCTCGCCCAGCGCAAGCTGACGCGGGGCGAGCACGACATCATGAAATTCATCGAAGCGGCGACCGATGCGGCGACCCGGGCCGCAAACTTGACGTCACGGCTGCTTGCCTTCTCGCGCCAGCAGCCGCTCGCGCCTCAGGTTGTAGACGCCAATCGTCTGGTCGCCGGCATGTCGGACCTGCTTCGGCGGGCGCTCGGCGAAACCATCCGCATCGAAACCGTGCTGGCTGGCGGCCTGTGGAAGACCCATGCCGATCCGAGCCAGCTCGAAAATGCCATTCTCAACCTGGCGGTCAATGCGCGCGACGCCATGGGCGAGGACGGCAAGATGACCATCGAGACCGCCAACAGCCACCTCGACGAGGGCTACGCCGCCACCCATGCCGAGGTCAAAGCCGGCCAGTATGTAATGATCGCGGTCAGCGACACCGGCGCCGGCATGCCGGCGGACGTCATGGAGCGGGCTTTCGAGCCATTTTTCACCACCAAGCCAGTCGACAAGGGCACCGGCCTCGGGCTGAGCCAAGTGTTCGGCTTCGTCAAACAGTCCGGCGGACACGTCAAGATCTACTCGGAACCCGGCCAAGGCACCACGATCAGGATCTACCTGCCGCGCTTCTTCGGCCCGGAAGAGGCCGCCATATCTTCGGAACGAGCCGGAAATCCTGCCGTGCCGGTCACCGAAACCATCCTTGTCGTGGAGGACGATCCACGCGTGCGGGCTTCCACCACGGATGCCATGCGCGAACTCGGCTACACCGTCATTCATGCCACAAGCGGCCAGGAAGCGCTGGAAAAGCTGGGCGACAACCCTGGTGTGGCGCTCATGTTCACCGATATCGTCATGCCGGTGATGAATGGCCGCAAGCTCGCCGAGGAGGCGCTGGCGCGCATGCCGAAGCTGAAGGTGATCTTCACCACCGGCTTCACCAGGAACGCCGTCGTCCACAATGGCGTGCTCGACCATGACGTGCATTTCCTGGCCAAGCCCTTCACCATCGAGCAGCTGGCGGCGAAATTGCGCGACGTGCTGGACGCAAAATGACCGAGGCCCTGGAAATCGTCACCTTTCGCCTCAAGCCTGGAGCGGAAGCGGGCTTTGCCGCCGCCAACAACCTGGTCGCCGACTGGCTGGCGCGGCAACCTGGTTTCGTAAACCGCTGCCTGGCGCGGCGGGACGATGGCAGCTGGGTCGATGTCGTGCGCTGGCGAAGTCGCGAGCAGGCTCTCGCCGCCGCCGGCCGCATCATCGCCGAGATCGGCGATTGCGAAGCGATGCGGGCCATCGATCCCGCGAGTGTTGAGATGGGACATGCGGCGATTGTGATCTCGAGGCCCTAGGTCGACTTGCCAGCAGTCGCATAAAACCGGCCTTGACTTTCTTGCCCCGGCACCCGACTTCCTAGCGTCCGAGGAGACCCGCCCCATGCCAGAGGCCCGACGATCGACAATCGATGCCGGAGAAGTGGAACGCTTTTCCGCGCTTGCCGCCGAATGGTGGAACCCGAACGGCAAATTCCGTCCGCTGCACAAATTCAACCCGGTCCGGCTGGCCTATATCCGGGACCAGGTGGCGGCGCGCTTCGGCCGCGATCCGCGGGCGGCGCGGCCGTTCGAAGGCCTGCGTTTCCTCGATATCGGCTGCGGTGGTGGGTTATTGTGCGAGCCGATGGCAAGGCTTGGAGCCGAAGTGGTCGGCGCCGACGCCTCGGCAACCAACATCGAGGTGGCGAAGCTGCACGCGGCCGAAGGCGGCGTGACGGTGGATTATCGCGCTACGACCGCTGAGGATTTGGCCGATTCCGGCGAGAAATTCGACGTCGTCCTCAACATGGAAGTCGTCGAGCATGTTGCCGATGTCGACCTGTTCATCGGCAAGTGCGGCGAGATGGTCAAGCCCGGCGGCATCATGTTCGTCGCCACGATCAACCGCACGCTGAAGGCACTGGGCCTGGCCATCATCGGCGCCGAATATGTGCTGCGCTGGCTGCCGCGCGGCACCCACCAGTTCGGCAAGCTGGTGCGGCCCGAAGAGCTTGAAAAGGCGCTCGGCAGCGCCGCCATGACCATCATCGACCGCACCGGCGTGACCTACAATCCTCTCGCCGACCGCTGGGCACGCTCCAAGGACATGGACGTCAACTATATGGTGCTGGCGGAAAAACGATCGGTCTGAACGAAAGGGGCGGCCGTGGACACTATGAGGGCCCGAGAGCTGGTGCTCGATCTTCCCGAAACGGTCGAGCAATCGCATTTCGGCAAGGCTGACTTCCGCGTCCGCAACCGTATCTTCGTCTCGCTGCCCGAAGCCGACCGTGCTGTCGTCAAGCTCGACCGGGACCAGCAAGAGATGATGGCCGCGGCTGAGCCATCGGTTTTCAGGCCCGTGACAGGCGGCTGGGGCCAAAAGGGATGGACGTCGATCATGCTCGAAGCCTGCGACGAACAGACATTCCGCAGCGCCGTTCGGACGGCCTGGCGAAACGTCGCCCCGCCGGCGCTACGGAAGCGCCTCGACGCGAGCCAAATTTAAGCTTGAGCAGTTCGAGGAAAAGTGTGAAGCGGTTTCCCGGGAAAGCGCATAGCGCTTTGCCTAGGGAATTGCGTAAACAAAGAACCTATGCCTTCTGGCTCTGCGCCTTGGTGGTGATGATCACGCCGATGGTGATGATCACCGCGCCGGCCCAGGTCAGCAACTGGTAGTGCTCGCCGAGGAAGATGGTTCCGGCAAACAGGCCGACGGCCGCCGCCACATAGCCGATCTGGCTGAGATAGACCGGACCGCCCACGGCCTGCAGCCGGAAGAAGAAGGCAAACATCGCCGAGGCCGAGGCGACCTGCGCCACGACGACCAGCGGCACGGCGCCAAGCGGGGCGAAGGCGCCGACCCCGAACAGCGTGAGAATGCCGATCAGCAGCAGCGTCGCCGAGGCCAGGTGGCTGCCGACGGCCAGTTCGATCGGACCGGTGCCTTCGGGCCAGTCGACGGTGCGATAGATATTGCCGGCGGCAAGGCTGACCGGGATCAAAAGTCCGGCCAGCACCCAGTAGACATCGGCCGGCTGGCCGGCCTCGCCGCGCGTCACCGCCACCATGACGGCGCCGATGAAGCCGACGGCGATACCGATACTGCCGAGCGTATTTGGCCGTCGAACGCCGAGCAGGATCGAAAACACCAGTGTGATGACCGGCGACAGCGTGAACATGATGCCGGTATAGCCGGCGCCGAGATGCGGGATAGCCGAAAACATCAGCAGATTGGGCACGGCGTAGGACACGGCGGCGGTGATGAAGAAATAGCGCAGTCTGTGCGAGGTGAGCCGCATGCGCTCGCCGTTCGCGAGCAACGCGCACAGCAGCACGCCCCCGGCGCCGAACGAGATGACGAAGGCCCAGACCATGGCCGGAACGCCGGCAGCCGTCGCCAGCTTGCCGAACGGCAGGGTCAGGCCGAGCAGGCCGCCGGTGACGACCAGCAGGCCAAGCGCCGATTCCCAGAGAAATTTCATCGGATGGTCCCGTCACTCACTTGCGGCACTGGGTCGAAACTGTATCTTGAGGTAGCATACCACAACGATTCTTAACGTCAAGATACTTAGCGGTGAGACAGATGGATCGCGCGGCAAAGGCGGTGGAGCAATGGAAGCGGGAACGGCCGGACCTGGAGGTGTCGCCAATGCTGGTGCTTGGGCGGCTGAACGAAGCCTCGTCGCTAATCGCCCGCGAGCGCCTCGCCCCGCTGTTTGCCCGTTTCGGACTGCAGGCCGGCGAATTCGATGTGCTGGCGACGCTGCGCCGCTCCGGCCAGCCCTACGCGCTGACACCGACCGCTCTATACGAGGCGACGATGGTGACCTCTGGGGCCATGACCAACCGGCTCGACCGGCTTGAGAAGGCCGGACTGATCCTGCGCGGCCCGCACCCCAACGACCGGCGTGGCATTGTCGTGCAACTGACCGAAAAAGGTCTGGCCTTGATCGACGAAGCCCTGACCGCCCACGTCGCCAACGAGCATGAAATCCTCGCCGGGCTCACCGGCACGGAGCGGGGGGCACTGGCTCAGTTGCTTGGCAAATTGATCGATAGCGCCAGCTGATCGCTCAATTGCGCTCCTCGGGAAAACTCGGGATCGGCATGAAATCGATGCCATCCTCGGCCAAGCTCTTGGCTTCGTCCAACGTCGCCTCGCCATAGATGCCGCGCGCATCGCTCTCGCCGAAATGGATCTTGCGCGCTTCTTCGGCAAACTTGTCGCCGACATAATCGGCATTCTCGCGCACCTTCTCGGCCATCGCCTTCAGTTGCGCCAAAGCCTGCTTCTGGGTTTCGCCCATGGCCAGCGCAATTGTTTCCTGCTTCCGCGCGGTGGAGACGGCTGGCGCCATCAGCGCCTTTTGCACCTTGTGCGAGCCGCAGCTCGGGCAATCGACGAAGCCGCGCTTCTTCTGCGTGTCGAAATCGTCATTGCTGCGAAACCAGCCCTCGAATTCGTGCTCGTGCTCGCAGATCAGGGCAAAGCGGATCACGAAGCCGCGCCCCTGAGCCGCGGCGCTTCCACTGCGCCGGCATTGACGGCAAAATCACGCGCGTTCTTGAGATTGGGGATTTTCTTACGCGCGGCCGACGACTGCGCCGTGTCGATCTCGGCGATGATCACCTCCGGATCGTCATGGTCCGCCTCGGCGAGAATTCGACCCCATGGGTCGACGATCAGCGAATGGCCATAGGTTTCGCGGCCATCCTCATGCAGGCCACCTTGTGCTGCAGCAACCACATAGGCGCCGTTCTCGATGGCACGGGCTCGCAGCAGCACATGCCAGTGCGCCTCGCCGGTCTGGCGGGTGAAGGCGGCAGGCACCGACAAGAGGTCGGCGCCGGCCATCGCCTCGGCGCGGAACAGCTGTGGAAAGCGTAGATCGTAGCAGACGGCAAAGCCGAGCCTGGCGCCGTCGATCTCGGTGACGACGGCCTCGGTGCCCGGCTCATAGGCGGCGGATTCTCGCCAGCTCTCGCCATTGTCGAGATCGACGTCGAACATGTGGATCTTGTCATAGGTGGCGAGCGTCGCGCCATCCGGCCCAAACAGCAGCGCCCGGTTGGCGAGCTTGCCGTCGTCGCGCAGGATGGCGGTAGAGCCAATATGCAAGAAGACGCCGAGTTCGCTGGCGAGCTTGCGCGCGGTCGCCACGACGATGTCCTTGTCTTCCGAGGTGAAGGAAGCAGCCCTGGCTTCCTTGTCGCGAATCAGCGCTCCGGTCATTTCCGGGGTCTGGATGTAGGTTGCACCGAGGCCTGCCGCCTCGCGAACCAGCCGTTCGAGATCTACCGCGTTGCGCTCGGGGCTCTCGCCCGAACGCATCTGGATCGCCGCCGCCTTGAAAACACCCATCGTCACGTCCTCTTTGAGCAATTCCAGGAAAAGTGTGTACCGGTTTTCCGTCCGAAATCGCATAAAAACAAAGATATAGAGCGGCCCTACGAACCGCTCTTTGTCGTCGAGCCGTTGGCAAGCAGCCTGTCCAGTTGGCCCCGCGCCTCCAATTCGTGGAGGTCGTCGGAGCCGCCGACATGCGTGTCGCCGATGAAAATCTGCGGAAAGGTCGAGCGGCCATGCGCCCGCGAAATCATTTCCTGGCGCAATTCCGGCGAAAACGAAGCGTCATGCTCGGTGTAGGCGACGCCCTTGCGGTCGAGCAACCGCTTGGCCGCTGCGCAATAGCCGCACATCATACGGGTGTAAATCGTCACATCGAGCATCGGTCCGTGCCTTTCTTCGACCTTATATAGTCGCGGACTCGTCGGCCCGAAAGTCCCCCGGCAGGACACGCGCAAAGGTCAGCACATCGACCGCTCCGGCGCCGCCCTTCTTCAGCGCCTTGGCGACCGAGCGCACGGTAGCGCCGGTGGTGTAGACATCGTCGACCAGAAGCACGCGGCGCCCAGTGATCTCGATTTCGGCTTCCGCAGGCACACGGAAGGCGGCGCGCACATTGTCCTCGCGCTCCTGCCGCTCCAGCCCGACCTGCTGGCGCGTGAGCTTGACGCGCCGGACCGCCGAGGGCGAGAAAGGCAGCCCGCTAAGCTGCGCAACCGCCCTTGCCAACTCCGCCGACTGGTTGAACTGCCGCCGAAAGAAGCGCCGCCAGTGCAGCGGCACCGGTACGACGACATCGGCGTCTGCAATTACCTCAGCGCCGGCGCGCAGCATCCAGCGCGCCATCCACGGCGCCAGATCGGTGCGATCCTGGTATTTCAGCCCTTGCACCATCTGGCGGGCGACACCTGAATAGGCCACGGCCGCCCGCGCCCGCTCGAACGGCGGCGGATCGGCGATCGCCTCGGCCGACAGGAATCCCTCGCCCATATCGTGCGTGAATGGCGTGCCCATCACCGCGCACCATGGCCGCTCCAGCAGCCTGAGTTTCGGCCAGCAGGCACCGCACAAAACGCCGGGTTGCGAGACGTGCCTGCGACAGCCGGCACAGACCGGCGGGAACAGCATCCGCGCCGGCCAGTCCAACATGGCCAGTTTCAACATGGTTTGAGCGAGGCTCTTGATCTCCATCACCGGATCGGCCACGTGGTTTTGTCGTCCGCGCCAGGATATCACTAGACGGACAAACAGGGATGTCTACCGTTGCAGCCGATCATCGATACTGAACTTTGGCTGGTGCGCAAGCGCAGGGCGCTGGCCCACCCCGTAGCCGGCGCGGATTTTCTGATGCGGCGGGCGGCGGAAGACCTTGCCGACCGGCTCGGCGCGGTCGAGCGGAAATTCGGCAAGGCCGCGGTGCTGTTTTGCCAGACGCCGGACGCAACGGACGTGGTCGCTGCAAGCGGCAAGGCAGCGGAGATCGTGCGCGTCGAGGCAGATCCAGCGTTTCTGGACGGCCGGCCAGGGCTGATAGCACCGCTGGAAACAGTGCCGTTCCAGCCGGAAAGCCTCGACCTCGTCGTTTCACTTCTGTCGTTGCAGGCGATGAACGACATTCCCGGCGTGCTGGTGCAGATCCGCCGCGCTCTGCGGCCCGACGGGCTTTTCCTCGGCGCCTTTGCCGGCGCCGGCACGCTTTCCGAATTGCGCGAAAGCCTGCTCGCCGCCGAGACCGAACTCTATGGCGGCGCCAGCCCGCGTGTCATCCCCTTCACCGATGTTCGCGACGCCGGCGCACTGCTGCAGCGCGCCGGACTGGCGCTGCCGGTGGCCGACGTCGAAACGGTGACCGTCCGCTACGATACCCTCTTCGACCTCATTGCCGATCTCAGGGCGATGGGCGAAACCAGCGCGCTGACTGATCGCAGCCGGCGACCGGGAGCGCGAAAGCTTTTTACCCGTGCCGCCGAAATCTATGCCGAACGCTTTTCGGACGCTGATGGCCGCATCAGGGCAAGCTTTTCCATCGTCTGGATGTCGGGCTGGGCGCCCGATGCCTCGCAGCAAAAGCCCTTGAAACCGGGTTCGGCGAAGGTCTCGCTGAAGACGATACTGGAAAACCCCGGCGGGCGGTGACGGCGCTCCGGATCAGTGCTCGGCGAAGGCGTTTGCGAGCCTGCTGTTGTTGTCGCTGAACAGAAACTGGATCGCATTGCTGGCCTTGCCGACACCCCCGACGATGGCAAGCGACAGCACCGCAACGATCAGGCCATATTCAATGGCCGTGGCGCCTGTTTCGTCGTGCAAAAATCGGCGCAGCAATGGCTTCATGATCGTCGATCCCTCTCATCCCCGACTATATCGCCGACCTGTTAAGAAAGGTTAACGGCACAAGCTTAACAGGCTGTGAAATGGCCTGCGTTGAGGAAGTTCTCAAGCTGGTGTCGACCTTGTTGGTCAGCAGTCGCCGCTGCGTTGGCCGTCGGCGCGGATGATGCAGACTGAGCTCGGTGAGGGCTGCAGCACGCTTCTGCGCAGCGTATAGGTGGCCCGCGAGCCGATCGAACCCGTGCTCATCGGGTCGAGACCGCCTGCAAGAGCATCGCGGCTGGATGATCGCGTCTGGTTGTCCAGCACGGGGACCGCGATCAGCGCCAGCGCCACTGCGGCCGAGCCGAACAACAGCGTGACGCGCAATAAGCCGACGCCGGCGGCGCGAAAGCTGCGATCTGGCCGGATCGAGTCCCATTCCCTGTCGAGGCTCATGCAATCGCTCCCCGCGAACCCGCTTTGCCGCAATTTTTCACGACGAGATAAATCTTCCATTAACGCTGGCTAGATCAGACCGCGAAATAGCTTTGTATCACAACAGGTCGATGAGGAACTGGATTAGCGGCGCGTCGGCCGGCGGCATGGGATAGTCGCGCATCTGCTTTGGCCGCACCCATTTCAACGCCTGCCCTTCCCTGGGCTGCGCGATGCCGCGGAAGCGGCGGCAGACGAACAGGGGCATCAGGAGATGGAAATCATCATAGGAATGGCTGGCGAAGGTGAGCGGCGCCAGGCAAGGAATGTCAGTCTCGATGCCGATTTCTTCCTGCAGTTCGCGGATCAGGCATTGTTCCGGCGTCTCGCCTGGCTCTACCTTGCCGCCGGGAAATTCCCACAGGCCGGCAAGCTGTTTGCCCTCGGGCCGCTGCGCCAGAAGCACCCGCCCATCGGTATCGACCAGCGCGCACGCGGCGACCAGCAGCAGGCGTTTGCCGGTGATCTCGCTCATGCGCCCGGCGGCCGGCGATAGTGGTAGCGATAGACTTCGTCGAAGCCCAGCGAGCGATAGAGCGCCAGCGCCGGCGCATTGCCGGCCTCGACCTGCAGCCAGGCTTCGCGAGCGCCACGCAGCCTCGCCCACTTCAGCGCCGACAGGATCAGGTTGCGGCCATGGCCCTGATTGCGCGCCGACTTGGCGGTGGCGATCTCGAACAGACCGGCAAGATCGCCGTCATGGACGCAGATCAGCACCGCCAGAGGGTCGGCCCCTTCCTCCAGCGCAAACAGCCCGACTTCGGGTTGGATAGCGCCGATGATTTCCGAAAGACCGGGCCGCAGCGATGCATCCGAGCCGCTGACCTTGAGCGACGCGCCGAGAAAGCGGCTGATATCCTTCAGCGGAATCTGGTCCATGGCCGGCGCCAGTTGCGCGTCCGCCAGCGGCAGCCGCATCACCAGGGATTCGTCGAATGTGCTCCAGCCCTCATTGTCGAGATGCTTGGCCAGGTCCGGCCCCGACAGCGGCGAGATGCGGAAGGTCAGCGGCCTGCCATAGGCGTCGAAGCGCCGGCTGGCGCGGCCGATGCGCTCGGCAATGTGCTGGGTGTCGCCGGGATCGAGCGGGTTGACCGAGTTCAGCCGCTTGGCCGGATGGCCGGCTGTCAGCCGCACCACCCAGGTGCCGTCATAATGCACGGCCGCCGCCGGCCAGGCGCGAAACCCCGCAGCCTCGTAGCGGCGCACGATGGCGAGCATGCTTGCCGGATGCCTGGAAGCCAACTCCATCAGCTCCGGTAATCGCCATTGATGGCGACATATTCCTTGGTGAGGTCGCAGGTCCACACCGTCGCCTTGCCGCGGCCGATACCGATATCGGCGCGGATGCGAATGTCGTCGCGCTTCATATAGGCCGAGGTCGCTTCCTCGGAGTAGCCCGGGTCGCGTTCGCCCTCATGCGCCAGACGGTTGTCGCCGAACCAGATCGACAGCCGGTCGCGATCGGCCGGCTCGCCGGCCTTGCCGACGGCCATGACGACGCGGCCCCAATTGGCGTCCTCGCCGGCAACCGCCGTCTTGACCAGCGGCGAATTGGCGATGGACAGCGCGATGCGCTTGGCCGAGCGCGCCGATTTGGCGCCGGTAACGGTGACTTCTACCTGCTTGCGGGCGCCCTCGCCGTCGCGCACCACTTGCAGCGCCAGCGATTTGAGCACCTTGCCCAGCGCCCGGCGGAACGCGCCGAGACGCGCATCCTTGGGATCGCTGATGGCGGGCGCGCCGCGCTTGGCAGCGGCTCCGGTGGCGAACAACAGCAGCGTGTCGCTGGTCGAGGTGTCGCTGTCGACGGTGACGGCGTTGAAGGTCTTGGCCGTGCCGCGCGACAACAAGTCCTGCAGCACGGGGGCGGCGATCGGCGCATCGGTGGCGATGAAGGACAGCATAGTCGCCATATCGGGCGCGATCATGCCGGCGCCCTTGGAGATGCCATTGATGATGACGTCGGTGTCGCCGAGCTTGACCGTCGCTGTCGCCACTTTCGGATAGGTGTCGGTGGTCATGATGGCCTTTGCCGCCTCGGTCCACAGATCCGGCTTGCCGTCCTTGACCAGTCCGGCCAGCAAATGGCTGAATTTGGTGGTGTCGAGCGGCTCGCCGATTACCCCGGTAGAAGCGAGGAACACTTCGCCTGGCGTGCAGCCTGCGGCCTTGGCCGCGGCCTCGCCGGTCAGTTGGGTGGAGGCGCGGCCCTTCTTGCCGGTGAAGGCGTTGGCGTTGCCGGAATTGACCACAAGCACCCGCGCCTTGCCGGCGCCAAGGTTCTCGCGGCAGAAGTCGACCGGCGCCGAGGGGCATTTCGACTTCGTGAACACGCCGGCAACCGCTGTGCCGGCATCGAAGACTATGGCCAAGAGGTCGGTACGGTTCTTGTACTTGATCCCGGCCTCTGCGGTGGCGATGCGCACGCCCTCAATGGCAGGCATTTTGGGATATTTCTTCGGCGCGAGCGGCGAAATCGTTGCGTACATTGGGGACCTCGGGCGACGGAAAAACGCTAGGCGAAGGCCGGTTTGCCCGATAGCACGGCCCGGCGCAAGGGCGTTTTCTTGGCCGCCGCTGTGGGCAAGCCACCAGGGATTAAGCTTGCATTTCAAATCCGTTGGCGTCGGCGGGGCCTCTGGCGTTATGATATCGGCCATGGGCAGGCTGGTGATCTTGGCGGTGGCGTTTATGGGGCTTTTGCTCCTGAGCGCCGATGCGCAGCCGGAACGGCGTGTGGCGCTGGTCATCGGCAATGGCACCTATGCCGAAGCCGGCACGCTCACCAATCCGGTCAACGATGCGCTCGATATTGCCGGCAAGCTGCGCTCGATCGGCTTCGACGTCATCGAGGGCAACGATCTCGGCAAGCGCGAACTCGAGCGCAAGATCGGCGAATTTTCCGATGCGCTGGAAGGTGCGGGCGTCGGGCTTTTCTATTACGCCGGCCACGGCTTGCAGGTGGAAGGGCGCAACTACATCGTGCCGGTCGACGCCCGGCTCGACATGCCGGTCAAGCTGCAGCTCGAAGCCGTGCCGATCGACGAAGTCCTCGACATCATGGAGCAGCAGACCAAGGTCAGCCTGGTTTTCCTTGACGCCTGCCGCAACAATCCCTTTGCCCGCAGCCTGAGCCGCACCGCCACCACGCGCTCGGCAACGGCGCTTGCCGGTCTGGCACAGTTCGATTCGACGCGCGGCTCCTTCATCGCCTTCTCGACGGCGCCAGGCGCTGTCGCCATGGACGGCACCGGGCGCAATTCGCCGTTCGCCGCCGCCCTGCTGCGACACATGGCCGAGCCCGGCCAGAGCATCAACGACATGATGATCGCGGTGCGCCGCGACGTGGTCTCCGAAACCCGCGAGGGACAGCGCCCATGGGAACAGGGTTCGCTGCTCGAACGGTTTGAGTTTGTGCCCGGCGGCGAAACGGTTGCACAGCCGAAGCCCGCCGTCCCCCCGGCGCCCGAAACAAAGGTTGCGGCACTCGAACGGTCTGTAGGCGACGACAAGACCGCAATCGAGAAATTCCTGCGCGACGACTATCTTGCGCCCGATGCCGCGGCGATCGGCGAGACCGTCAAGCGGCTCTATGCGCCTTCCGCCACCATCTTCGGCACGCGCTATGACAGCGACGCCGTCGTCAAGCTCAAGACGGACTGGTTCGCGCAATTTGCATCCTGGTCGTTCAGTCTCGAGCCCGGCAGCCTCAATGTGACGCGGCAGGGCGAGAACCGCGCCGAAGCCGTGTTCGCGATGAGCTACGACTATATGTCGAAAGACAAATCGGCGGCGCGCATGACCGGCAAGGCACGCGTCACGCTTGGGCTGGTGAAGAGCGACGGCCAGTGGCGGATCGCCTCGGAAACCTCGCAAGCGATGAACTGAAAATCCCCGCGCAGGGCGAACGTGAGGCCTGCTTCTACAAGCGCTGGAAACGGGCCGTTTCGTTTGCCTGCCAGCTCACCTATATTGCCGGCGAGATTGTTGGCGAGGACAGACATGGGCGACGATCCGGCGCGCAGATCGATCGGGGCGCGGCGCAACCCAGACAGCGCCGAGGCCATTCTCGAGGCCGCGGAGGCGGTGCTGGTCGAGGCCGGCTATGCCGGCTTCTCCATAGAGGCCGTGGCGCGGCGGGCGCGCGCCGGCAAACCCACGATCTATCGCTGGTGGCCGAGCAAGGCGGCCTTGCTGTTAGAGGTCTACAAGCGGCAAAAGCGTGTCGACGTCCCCGATACCGGCAGTCTCGAAGACGACCTCGTCGGTTTCCTGAGGAACCTCTTCGCGCATTGGCGCGACACATCCTCGGGCAGCGTATTCCGCTCGCTGATCGCCGAGGCCCAGTCGGACGAAGCGGCGGCCGCGGCCCTGACTGGCTATGCCGATGGGCGCGTGTCCCACACCGCTCGGATCATCGAGCGCGCCAAGGCGCGCGGCGAGGTTGCGGCCGATATCGACGCAGCGCTGGTCGCCGACCTCATCGCTTCCTATGCCTGGAAACACCTTTTGACCAACCGGCTGGACGAAGATGAGGCGACAATCCGTGCCACTGTCCGCTATGTGATGTCAGGCATCTCCCGCAATTGAAAAGGGCGCCGAACGGCGCCCTTTGCATGTTTTTTCGGTGCCGGCCTTACTTGCCGGCTTCCATCGTGTCGACGGCCTTCTTCAGATTGGCGTCGGGGATTTCGACCTTGGCGGCGCCGCGCAGCTGCTTGACCAGTGCGAAATACTTGTCGCGGATCACCGCCTGCTTGGCCTGGTCCTTGACGTCGTCGAAGGCCGGCGGCTGTTTGGTGCGCTTGTCCTCGAGCTTGATGACGTGCCAGCCGAATTGCGTCTGCACCGGCTCCTTGGTGTATATGCCGATTTCGAGCGCAACTGCCGCCTTGTCGAATTCCGGCACCATCTGCCCCGGGCCGAACCAGCCGAGATCGCCGCCATTGGTTTTGCCCGAGGGATCGCTGGTGTGCTCGTTGGCGAGCTTCTGGAAGTCGGCGCCGCCATCGAGCTGCTTGATGATCGCCTCGGCCTCCTCCTTCGTCTTCACGAGGATGTGACGGGCATGAATCTCATTGACCGGCGGCGTGCTGGCGATTTCCTGATCGTAGCGGGCGCGCACCTCGGCATCGGTAACCTTGTCGACGACGCCCTTCTCGACCATCTCGCCATGCAGCGCGCGCTGCTGCAGGAACGCCATGCGGCGCTGGAATTCGGGATCCTTGTCGAGCCCAGTAGCGACCGCCTGGGCGGCCATGACGCGGATTTCGATGGCCGCCGAAAGGGCGGCGGCGCGGCGCTGCTCGGGTGGCAACTGCGAGAACTGCTGCGACAGCTCGCCCTCGGCAAGCCCAAGGTCCGCCTCGGTCAGCTTCTGGCCATTGACGGTAGCGATGACGGCGTTCGGATCGACGGGGGCTGCCGCCGGCGCTGCTGCGGCATCGGCCGGGGCGGGAGCGGCTTCCTGGGCCATCAGCGGAGACAGCGACAGGGCCGACAGGCCGAAGGCCAGGCCAAGGCTGGCGAGCGACGCACGGCGAAACAGTAAGGACATCAAGATTAACTCCAAGGGGGATTGTAGGGCTTGCAGATCAGCCGGATTGTGGCGGAATTTGGCGCTGCCCATAGGGCTAACGCGGCGTTGACATCAGTTGAGCCCCCTCTTATCTGTCCAACGACTTTGCGTCCAGAACCGTTTTCCGGGCGCTTTTTGTGTTTGTCCGCGTTTCACGCGGAATTGATGGGGCCGGCCGGCGCTCATCTCAAAATTGAGAATTCTATCGAAAGGACCATCGGATGGTCAGTCTCGGCGGTCTCGCCCGTAAGGTTTTCGGTTCCTCCAACGATCGTCGCGTAAAATCGACCCGGCCGCGTGTCGAGGCGATCAACGCCATGGAAAACGAGATGCGGGCGTTGTCCGACGCCGAGCTTCAGGCCCGCACGGAAAAATTCCGCCAGGATATCGCCAACGGCGCCACGCTCGATGACCTGCTGGTGCCGGCCTTCGCCACCGTCCGCGAGGCATCCCGCCGCGTGCTCGGCATGCGCCCGTTCGACGTGCAGCTGATCGGCGGCATGGTGCTGCACAATGGCGGCATCGCCGAAATGCGTACCGGCGAGGGCAAGACCCTGGTCGCCACCCTGCCCGTTTATCTCAACGCGCTTGCCGGCAAGGGCGTCCATGTCGTCACCGTCAACGACTATCTCGCCACCCGCGACTCCGAATGGATGGGCCGCGTCTACAAATTCCTCGGCCTCTCGGTAGGCGTCATCGTCCATGGCCTGTCCGACGAGGAGCGCCGCGTCGCCTACGCGTCCGATGTTACCTATGCCACCAACAACGAGCTCGGCTTCGACTATTTGCGCGACAACATGAAGTATGAGCGCGCGCAGATGGTGCAGCGCGGCCACAATTACGCGATCGTCGACGAAGTCGATTCCATCCTGGTCGACGAGGCGCGCACGCCGCTGATCATTTCCGGTCCGCTCGAGGACCGTTCGGAAATGTATAACACCATCGATGCCTTCATGCTGCAGCTCGGCCCGGCCGACTACGAGATCGACGAAAAGCAGAAGACCTCGATCTTCACCGAGGAAGGCACCGAGAAGCTGGAAAACCTGCTGCGCGCGGCCGGCCTGCTCAAGGGTGAGTCGCTCTATGACGTCGAGAACGTCGCCATCGTCCACCACGTCAACAACGCGCTGAAGGCGCACCGGCTGTTCCAGAAGGACAAGGACTACATCGTCCGCAACGACGAGATCGTCATCATCGACGAATTCACCGGCCGCATGATGCCGGGGCGCCGCTATTCGGAAGGCCTGCACCAGGCGCTCGAAGCCAAGGAGCATGTGGCGATCCAGCCGGAAAACCAGACGCTGGCATCCGTCACCTTCCAGAACTATTTCCGCCTCTACAAGAAGCTGTCCGGCATGACCGGCACGGCGCTGACCGAGGCCGAGGAGTTCGGCAACATTTACGGCCTCGAAGTCACCGAGATCCCGACCAATCTGCCGGTCATCCGCAAGGACGAGGACGACGAGGTCTACCGGACGGTCGAGGAGAAGTACAAGGCGATTGTCAAGGAGATCAAGGAAGCGCGCGCCAAGGGCCAGCCGACGCTGGTCGGCACCACCTCCATTGAAAAATCCGAGCAGCTGGCCGAGCGCCTGCGCAAGGAAGGGTTCAAGGATTTCGAAGTGCTGAACGCCCGCCATCACGAGCGCGAAGCGGCCATCGTCGCCCAGGCCGGCAAACCCGGCGCCATCACCATCGCCACCAACATGGCGGGACGCGGCACCGACATCAAGCTCGGCGGCAACGCCGAGATGCGCATCGAGGACGAACTGGGCGACATGCCTGCTGGTCCCGAGCGCGAGGCGCGCGAAAAGGAAATCATTGCCGATGTCGAGCGCCTGAAGGAAAAGGCGCTGGCCGCCGGCGGCCTCTACGTGCTCGCCACCGAGCGCCATGAATCGCGCCGCATCGACAACCAGCTCCGCGGCCGCTCCGGCCGCCAGGGCGACCCCGGCCGTTCGAAATTCTTTCTGTCGCTGCAGGACGATCTGATGCGCATCTTCGGCTCCGAGCGCATGGACGGCATGCTGCAGAAGCTTGGCCTCAAGGAAGACGAGGCCATCATCCATCCGTGGATCAACAAGGCGCTGGAAAAGGCGCAGAAGAAGGTCGAAGCGCGCAACTTCGACATCCGCAAGAACCTGTTGAAATACGACGACGTCTCGAACGACCAGCGCAAGGTGGTGTTCGAGCAGCGCATCGAATTGATGGACGGCGAAGGCCTGTCCGAGACGATCGCCGAGATGCGCGAAGGCGTCATCGAGGAGATCGTCACCAAGAACATCCCCGAAAACGCCTATGCCGAGCAGTGGAACGTCGCCGGCCTCAAGGCCGAGGTCGCCGAATTCCTCAATCTCGACCTGCCGGTCGAGGACTGGGTCAAGGAAGAAGGCATTGCCGAGGACGACATCCGCGAGCGCCTGACCAAGGCCGCCGACGCCGCCGCCAAGGAGCGCGCCGAGCGCTTCGGCCCCGACGTGATGAGCTATGTCGAACGCTCGGTGGTGCTGCAGACGCTCGATCATCTGTGGCGCGAGCACATCGTCAACCTCGACCATCTGCGTTCGGTCGTCGGCTTCCGCGGCTACGCCCAGCGCGATCCGCTGCAGGAATACAAGAGCGAGGCGTTCGAGCTGTTCCAGGCGCTGCTCGGCAATCTGCGCCAGGCCGTCACCGCGCAATTGATGCGCGTCGAACTGGTCCGCCAGGCCGCCGAAGCACCGCCGCCCGAAGCGCCTGAAATGTTCGGCAGCCACATTGACGGCACCACGGGCGAGGACGATTTCGAGGGCGGCGAGACCGCACTTCTGGTCCGCCAGGAGAGCAACGCCATCGTCGCTCCCGAAGACCGCGATCCGAACAACCAGGCGACCTGGGGCAAGATCGGCCGCAACGAAGCCTGCCCCTGCGGCTCCGGCAAGAAATACAAGCACTGCCACGGCGCGTTTGCCTGATTTCGAAGGCTAGGTCGGCGGGACAGCACCCCCCTCTGGCCGGTGTCCAGTCGATAGATGGGTAACACTTTGAACCGGATACATAGGTGACACTTCTCTCCCCCTATGCGGCGGACAAGCTTCATGCGGCGTGTGTCGATCATGCCGAGCGGGTGGGCATGGAATGAGAGTGTCCATTGTCCGTCTTCGGTCTCCAACGCAGCGACCGG
>NZ_JAMYMP010000045.1:0-36285 GCF_040318615.1 Mesorhizobium sp. M1078 | reverse complement strand
TTCGGCCGTCGACTGAAGACCCTCAAGGGCCTCACGCCCTTTGAATACATCTGCAAAATCTGGACAAAAGAGCCCGAACGATTCAGGCTCGATCCAACCCATCAAACCTTGGGACTAAACACCTAGAGCGTTTCAGATTTTGACAGAAGCGTATCCAGCGTTTGCGAAGTAGTTTCTGCATTCATTGGGTTGGATGGTTGATACGAGGTGGCCGATGTGTCGCCAGGTGTCGTCGATGGTTCGCTTCTGGGCGGCTCGCATCCAGTGTTTGATCTTGGCGAAGGCTTGCTCGATTGGGTTGAGGTCGGGCGAGTATGGCGGCAGATACCAAAGCCTGGCGCCTGCGGCGCGGATCATCTGCCGGATGGCGGCCGACTTGTGGGAGCCAAGATTATCCATGACGACGATGTCGCCGGGCTGGAGCACTGGCACGAGCTGCTGCTCGACATAGGCCCGGAAGCTCTCGCCGTTGATCGGTCCATCGAAGACGCAAGGGGCAGCAAGACGGTCGAGCCGCAGGGCGCCGAGGAAGGTCAGCGTGCGCCAGTGGCCGTGCGGAGCAAAGCCGCGCAGGCGTTTGCCGCATGGTCCCCAGCCGCGCAGCGGTGCCATGTTGGTCTTGATCCAGGTTTCGTCGATGAACACCAGCCGTTCCGGATCGAGACCCGCCTGCCAGGAACGCCAGCGTTGTCGTCGGCGGGCAACATCGGCGCGAGCTTGCTCAAGGGCGAATAGCGTTTTTTTTGAACCGCAATCCTTCGCGCCGCAGGAAATGCCATACCGTGTCGTGCGAGACCTTCACACCGCGCGCCGCAAGTTCGTCCTTCAGCCATGCAGCGACAGATGCGACGTCTGGTTGATCCGTTCCACGATGAACGCCCGGTGCGGCTCCAGAACACGCTTGCGGTGGCCGCCCATCTTACCCGGTGCCACAGACCCATTCGCCCGATAGCGCTGCGACCACTTCACCGCCGACGAAACCGCCACGCCAAAACGAGCCGCCACCGAGCGGCAGCTCTCGCCAGCCTCGATCGCGCCAACAACACGCTCACGTAGATCGTTCGAAAGGGGAGCCGTCATCTGATGCTGGCCTCCGATCCAGCCAGCATCTTGAATCACAAAACCACTCTCACGGGAATCCCGCAGATTCAGTCAAAATCTGAACTGCTCTAAGCGTCCATTCAAGCGGCTCGTGATCTGGTTGCTCGTGCCACATCACTTGACGGAAGTCGCGGCGGTCAACCTGCTGGCCGCATATCGGGCCAAAGGTCGAAACGGTCTTGTCCGTCTGCCGGCGAATGTGGTTTGCCGGGGATGCGTGGGCCAAGGGCTGCTATTCTGGTCATGCTCGAACGAACACGATTCCGCGGCAAAAGTTCCGTCAGTTTGGTCTTCTCAGTTGGTGAAAGACATCGCACCAAAAGCGGAAGTCATTTGGTCGGCCGTCGAAATGTGCCTCCAAAGCGCAGTGCGCCACGGCGGTCGGCGCTTCAAGCCCATAGAGTTCGATCGCAGATTGAGCGGCCTGACCTTGGTCGACGAGATCGGCAATCTTCAAAGCCGTAAATCAGCGCTCCGCATTGCGAGCCTTCCGGTATGAGTTCCGAGCCTAAGACGCTCCTGAGTAGGCTTTTCGCCCTTATTATTTTCTCTGCCGCCGGCGCCACTGTCTATTGTCGGTGGCGAGGCCGCTGCCACCTTCTGAGCGGGCGAGCGATGGAGTGCCTTCGACGGTGAAGACGATTCCGGCGTCTTCAAACGCTTTGCGGATCGCCGCGATGTTGTGGGGACGCGATTTCCTGAATCCGTTCTCAAGATCGCTGATGGCCATTTCGCTAAGATCTGCCTTTGCGGCAAGTCGCACACGCGACCAGTTCAGTAGGGCTCGTGCTGCTCTGGATTGATCTGCTGAGAGTACGGTTCGGCTGTCCATAAACAGTCGAACATTCAATATCGCTTAAATGTTCCTCTTGACCTTCTGCGATTTCTAACGGCGTGATGCCGGCCTCTCGGGTAACGCGGCGGGGTTTTCCAATAACTTTGCGGAACGCTGATCGTCACGCCGCAACGTCTTCTTTTTCGGCTTGGTCTTCTCAACCAGATCTGGCCTTTTCGCTATCAGGTAGTCAGCCTTGTTCGTTCGATAGTCTTCTTTGTGGATGGACATTTCTACAATCTCCATTGTGGAGATCAACGCGGCTGGAAGCCGACAAGGTCGATCCGAACGGCGCACCGTCCTAATACGAGTCTTGTCGACCATACCAGTCGTCGACGTCTCGCCGCACGCGATCCTTCTCAATGCCGTAGCGTTCCTGGATCGTACCTTCGAGCTGATCGCGGTTGCCGGCTATGCGGTCGAGATCATCATCAGTGAGCTTGCCCCACTGCTCCTTGACCTTACCTTTGAATTGCTTCCAATTTCCTTCGACGCGATTCCAGTCCATGATGGCGATCTCCTTTCGTTGTCCTTTCGAATAACGGTCGTATGGCTGTCAGGTTCCGCTGCAGGTAAGCGCGCTTGCTTGTGATCTAGCAATGGAACCTAATGCCCGTCGACCGCATGTGTGCGCCGGCCTTTTCCGGTTTGGGAACACAGCCGGCCTTTTGCCGTTGGTCTGGAACAGCTTCGCAAGGAAATGCACGTGCTCGCCGATCCGGGCATCTGGGTCGCGTTGGCGGCTGTGTTCATCCCTTATGGAGTCGGTGTCGCACTGCTTCTGAGGGTAGCCGGTTGATGGACCTGCCAGCGCTGCTCTGGCGTCAGATGAGCGGATTTCCATAGAAGCCGCCTCAACTTGGCGGCGGGGGGTCTTCGCGTTCGGCCATCTGTTCCAAGAGCTTCCTTGACGCAGCCAGGACGCGGCGTACGTGGGGAGTTGAGTTCGCCGACCATATCGATGGCGAAGGCGCCGGACAGGGCGCCACACGTCTTGGCGGGGCGCTCTGAGGGCGTTGGCGATGTCATCGAAGATCGCTTCCATCGGTCGAGTCTCGAACGCCGAACCTGTGAATCCCCTGTTTGTTCCGTCAAAGTCTAACGATCAGGGAAGCGCCATTGAAAGCACGTGCAGTAACGGTTGATTCAACCATTGCTGGTAAATTGTGAAATGTGGGTGGCGGCTCCGACAGTTCGGGGTGGAACTCAATGCCGAAGCCGCCTGCGCAGCCAAGGTTGGGGTTTGACCGCGCCGTCCTATAATGGGACAGCGCGGTCAACGATTCGTTAAAACGTTCTGGAACTAATTAAGCACGCGCTAATTGACTCGCGGTCTCGGGAGTCAGTGCATGCGTGAAGTTCATTCCTCCGATGGTGCCGATTTTGGCGGGACAGGCCTCCCGAGGGCATTGCACAGCGTCACGTACCGGCCGCCGCCTTCGTCTTCCCTCTTCTTAGAGATCCGCCATTCGTTGGGCGAGTGGGTTGTTCGCATCATAGGGAGGAACGGTGAAACGTATTCCCGAGCATTCGAATATGAAGCAGATGCCGTCGCTTTCGCTGGCGATCAGTCTTCTCGTCTAGGATTGGAAGCTCCCCCGAAGCGAGCAACTTGACGAAATCAGCGAGAGACGCGCTGAAGCAGAGCGACTATCTGTTTCGCGGTCTCGTCGGTCCCGATCACTGGCGACTGTCGTGCGTCATCTTTCTGTATGATCGATGACGCCTGTTCGGGGGTGGTATCATCCTCCAGGTCGAACTCACGGACTCCGATGGGGGTTCTTGCCTTACATCTCACACATGGATTTTTGGTGCGAAGCCAATTCATAGTGATTGGGCCGACGTGCGGCCTGATTGAAGGTCAAAAGCTACTTCGGCGGCTGCGAACAGCCTAGTCTATGACCTCGCCACCGAACAGCCGGAACCTAAGCGCTTAATGGAGCTTAAGGCTCCATGAGTACACGCGGTATCAATTTCCTCGATCGCTGGGATCGGCAACAATCTCCCCGAAACGGCGAAGGCCGACACGGTTTCGATAAGTGAGTACACACACAAATTGTACGCCGACGCTAAGGCGCTCGGGATCAGGCGCGAAGAGATCGACGAAGAAGTTGACAGCCTATATCGGACGCTGGTCGATGCGCCTTCGGAACTTACCCCCCCTATAAATTAGCAGGGGAGGCACGGCATTCTTCAAGCCGTCGCTCTTATCCTTTCCCGATAGCTTCACCGGACATCGCGCTGGCCGACACCTTCTTGCGCAATGCCGCAGTGTGCCTCGATGGCGCTGACCGGGCGGCGGATCTGGGCAGGCGCAATGCGGCCCTTCACGCCATCGCCATCGCCATTGAATTGCTCCTGAAGTCGCATCTTCTCAGAACAGCGACCGACGATCGCTGGAATCGCCGCCATATCGGGCACGATCTCGGCAAGGCCGCTCGTTACGCCGAGAGAGCTGGATTGGGCCTGCCACCGCAACTGCACAGCGTCATCGCCCAGCTTCATCCTCATTTTCAGCGTGGCGGCTTCCAACGGGACCCAGCGCGTTCATGGCCGTCCGGTTTATCGCTCGACGCCCGCCACATCGCGCGGCGGCTTGCTCAGACTCTCATGGAACATAAGCGTCGCGCTAACGACGCCGCTGCTCCTGACTTGAAGATGACCCCACCCCCGCGATCCATTGCGCTGATCCTTGGTCCAGCCGACGGCCTGACGCCATCAACCCGCAAGGGGTCGGACTACGCGAAGCGTGCCGCCGCTCCGGCTTCGCCTTCGCGGTGATTGCGGCCATCCGCCGAACACATCGGGCGCCTGTCAGCGGGGGAGGGTCCTCCGCTTCAAACAGGAGCCGGATCGATGTCCCTCGCCGACGCGCATGCCTTCGCCTTCAGCCTCGCCGCCACCCTCATGGTCGCCATCGTCATCTTTCGTGCCGGCGACGGCACTCTCTCGGTCGTGCCGGCGAACGAGTATGACGGCGACGACACCGCCATCATCGGCGAAATCGACCGTTCGCCCCAGGACGGGGCTAACATTGCCGCTGGCGAAACAGAGCTTTGGCATCTCGCCGGTGCTTTTCGTTGCTATGCTCTGCGCGGCGTTGCGGTGGTGGTGGAAGGCGCAATCGCCAGAGCTATTCTCGGAGACACCACCATGATCATCCTCGGCATGTTCGTTTGTATCGCGGCCATCGGCATCCTGTGCTGGTTGCTCTTCACGCTTGCTATCTTCGCCCTTCCGTTGTTCGCAGGGGTCAGCGCAGGTACGTGGGCATTCAACACCGGCGCCGGCTGGCTTGGCGCGATCCTCGTCGGCATCCTGGCAGCCGGGTTGACGCTCGGCGTCGGCCAAATCCTCCTCGGCGTTATCAGCTCCATGTGGGCGAAGCTGGCGATCACGCTTGTCTTCGTCGCGCCTGCGATGGTTGCCGCTACCATGCCACCCATGGCATCGCGAAGCACATGATGCCTTCGGAAACCTGGCAGGTCGTCTTCTCCGTCATTGGCGCGACCGCCGTCGGCGTCACGGCATATCTGCGGGTCGCGGGCATGACGTCAGCCGACCAATCCGGCAGGGACGTGGTTCGAGCCTAGACCCCCGCGGGCGGCGCAGGTGGACCAGACCGACGAAGGCCTAGCCTCCTCATTATCGGTGGTTGGAGCAATCGGGTTCCATGCCAGGATCGAGCAACGGCCACGTGCCGGCGCGGCCCCGTCTATGGCCTTGGACTTTCTTCAGTCGATGCCCATGGCAGACCGACCAGTCGGTAGCAGGACGGCAGCGGGCGGTCGCGGCGGCGTTGCAGGTGCGCGGAATCTGTGCCTGGAATGCGAGGGCGATGCGGTGAAGCCTGTAGCGAAGTGCAGGAGGCGCGTTGCATGCCAACGTCTCCGTTGGCAATCTGTACCAAGAGCGCTCCAAACGGCCTCTTCAATGGGCTGATCTGGCCGAAGGACGGCTGAAGCCTCGACCGCCTAGCCGCAACGGCGCGTCTCGACTTTCTTCCCCTGCCGGCGCCCACCCCATGCGGCAAGCGCCTGGGGACCCCGAGCGCCGCCATTCCTCGCGAGACAAGAAAGTCGTTCTTGCGCCGTCCTCCGCTTTGCTCCGGTCGCAAGCGATGCGTCGTCGGTCGCCTCCGGCCAACCGATCGCCATCGAGGCCGCATGGTGCGGGCTCGGAACAGAAAACGGAGACTTACAATGGCTACCATCGGCACCTTCAAGAAGTCCGCCTCGAACGAATTCACCGGTGAAATCGTCACCCTCAGCGTCCAGGCCAAGAACGTGCGCATCGTCCCAGACACACGCGCCACTGGCGAGAACGCTCCCAGCCACCGAGTGCTGGTCGGCCGCGCCGAGATCGGCGCCGCATGGTCGAAGACCTCCAACGAGGGCCGCGACTACCTGGGCCTCAAGCTCGACGATCCGAGCTTCAACGCCCCGATCTACGCCAATCTCTTCGACGACGAGGAAGGTGAGGGTTTCTCGCTCATCTGGTCCCGCCCGAACGCGCGGCGGAGCGACTGAGGACCCGCGCAGGCCCCGGCCGGAAGGCCGGGGCCTCTTCCGCGGACGGTCCGGTTCGGTTCACTCAAGCCGAGAGCGATGCCGAAGCCGCATCGCCTGATGCTGATCAACCGGCCTCCGTTGGCAGAATTGTTCTGTAAAATGCAGGCTTTCACTCTGGGAAGACGAGGCAAGCGATGATCGATCCATTTGACGAAACCGCGCCGACCAGTGACGAACTCACCGAATACGATCGGGAACACGTCAAGCTCTATGTGCGCCTGCTTGACGCCGCCGACGACGGCGCGGACTGGCGCGAGGTGGTCGAAATCCTCTTCGGCATTGATCTGACGAAGGAGCCACAACGCGCCCGGCGCATCCACGACAGCCATCTGGCGCGAGCGCGCTGGATGGCGCGTGCAGGCTACCGTCATCTCTTGCGTCGACCCGGCAACTAGCACCACAGCGCCTGTGGTTCGCGGGTGATGCCGAAGTGGCATCACCCGATGCCCGGCAAGGGTCTTCCGCCAATCGCTACAACCCGGAATCGTTTGGAGGCGGGGTCTACGCGTTGTTTGCGAGGAGCTCTTGGATGAGGCCGGATACGTCGCATTGGCGAGACAATGCCAGCTATGATTATTTTGATACATTACCTATCGAAGGGCTCGCCTGGGAGTGTCTGCGGCGTCACCAACCCTATCAACGGCACTACCAAGCGCTCCTTACCACAAGATCCGAAAAAGCACCCTTCCACCCTGAGGCACAGCGGCAGTGGGGGTTGCGATTTCCCGGCCACGCCGGATTTGTCCGCCTTGGCGCAAGACGTTCTGTGGTCGCCTGACGTCGATCCAGCTGTGGTTTCTCTCGTGCCGGCGCCGGAATTCCTGTCTTCCTTGCGATCGGCGCCGTTGACCGGCCTGGGCGTGCTCCGCGACAGCCCGGAAGGACGTCACACTGTCCACAGTGCAGGTGTCGCGACCCAACTTCTCCTTCTGCCCGGCAGTGACCCGCACAGCCACCTGGCGGCGCTGATCCCATTGGATGCAGAAACGTTGGGACGGATCGAAGCACTCACCCGTTTCTGGCGCTCCTTGCAGGGGCGCCCCACACCTTCGGACACCCGTATGACCCCACAGCAGCGCCGCCGGTTTCGTCTGATGATGCAGGCCGCAGATGCCCGTGCCAACGGCGCGAGCTACCGCGACATTGGCGTCGCCCTTTACGGGTCTGAGCGCGTCGCCGCTGATCCCTGGAAGACCTCCGCGCTGCGCGATGCGGTGATCGGTCTCGTCGAAGGCGCCACCGCCATGATCGGCGGCGGCTATTTGCAAATCCTGCGTCATCGCCGCCGATCCTAGCGGGGTCTGGCCGCGCAAAGGGGTGGAGTTTTAGCCCCCCTCAATTTCCCCATCCCTGACGAAGCTTACTCTCCGCCACCGTGGTCTCCGTCCACCGCTGAACGCCAGCGGTTGCCCGAAACCCCACGGAGGTTCGACCCATGCGACCCGATATCGCCGTTTTGCCGCCGCGCTTCCTGCGCACCAAGGAAGCTGCGGATTTCCTCAGCCTGTCCGCCCGCACGCTCGAAAAGCACCGGACCTATGGCACTGGTCCTTCCTACCGAAAGCTCGGCGGCCGCGTCGTCTATGCCGTCGACGACCTTCAGGCCTGGGCCGAACGCGGCGCCGTCACCTCTACATCCGATCCGCGTGGGTCGGTCCTGCCCGCCAAGCGTCACACACCGACGCCGCCGGTGCATGGCGGACGATACGCACGCTGACCGCGCGCGGATTTCCAGATGGTGGCGCGAAACCAATCCCTTTCGGACCGCGGGCAGCTCGACCTTTTCCGGGCGCTGCCTGGCGACTTCGCCCCACGAGACGCGCAGGATCTCATGGCCTATCCGTTCTTCTCCCTTTCCAAGACCCATCGCATCACCCCGATCGATTTTGCCGCCGGCGACGTCACGATCCGGGTCGAGGCCGTACCCGATCATGGCATGGCGACCATCTGGGACGCCGACATCCTGATCTGGGCCGCGAGCCAGATCGTCGAGGCGCGTGACAGCGGGCTTCGCACCTCGCGCCTTATGGCCGCAACGCCCTATGAGATCCTTACCTTCGTCGGCCGCGGCAAGAGCCTGCGCGACTATCAGCGCCTGAAGGCGGGGCTTGATCGACTTCAGTCGACCACCGTCTCGACGACAATTCGTCAGCCCGCCGACGGCCGGCGTCACCGCTTCTCTTGGATCAATGAGTGGCAGGAGCGCATCGACCGCCATGGCAAGCCCGCGGGGATCGAGTTGATCGTCCCCGACTGGTTCTACCGGGCGGTCCTCGATGACGCGCTCGTGCTGACGATCAATCGGGCCTATTTCGACCTGACTGGCGGGCTTGAGCGCTGGCTCTATCGGCTGGTGCGCAAGCATGGCGGACGCCAGCGCGACGGCTGGCGCTTCGACTTCCGTCACCTTCACCAGAAATCCGGCAGCCTGTCGCCCTACAAGCGCTTTGCCTTCGAGCTGCGCGACATCATCCGCCGCCAGCCGCTGCCCGGCTACACCCTTGCGCTGGAAGTGGAGATTGGCGGCCGGGTTCTGCTTGCCTTCGAGCGGATCGGCTCCTGTGGAAGGCCTGTGGACGGCCTCGTGCTATCGGGAACCGGACCTATCGTGCCATCGGGAACCGCAGGCTCGTGCTATCAGGAACCCAAACGGGGCCTAACCCTAGGAAACCAAAGCCGAAATCCCGCCCTTAACTTAGACTCTAACCCAGACTCTAACTCTGAAGAGCGCGCGCGCGATGTGCAGAGGCTCGTCCGGCGAGCCAGCCACGCACTCAGCGTAACCACCAACAACACCCCCAAAACGTCGACGGTTTCTGGCGGTCGCAACACGGCAACCAGCGTCTCTGACGCCCCGAATCCGCCTCTTGATCCGCGCTCGAAAGCCACCCGATGATCGCCGCACTCCGCAATCAAAAGAGCCATGTCGGCAAGGCAACTTTGACGCTGCTTCTCGCCGGTGAATTGACCTGCAAGGGAAGTCAGTTCGCGACCTTCGTCGTGCGCCCGACCACCGACATGACGACTCAGGAGCGCGCACGCATCGCCGCTTTCGAGCACGACGTCCTCGTCGCCAACACGCTGCCCGCGAGGCTCGCGCGCGCATTTCCCACCGCATCAGGAGAGCCGAAATGACTGGCACCGCGGCTCCCCGCATGCGCGACGCGTTCCCGGCCATGCACCACGCTCGCGACGAACTCGTCCATGTCGAACTGACCTGGGTCGAGAAGAGGATCGAGAACTGGATACGGTTCGGCACGCACGCCCACGAACAGATCGTCGATCGTCGCCGGCGCATCCTGTCCTATCGTCCTGGCGCGGTCTTCGCCTTCGTGCGATGGGCCGCGAACGACTTCGGAACGATCATCTCACGCATCGATATCGTGCGTGCGGTATCACGTGGCGAAGCCTATCAGACACTGCCCTTCGTGCGGCCTGGCGGCGACATCCTTCTGAAGGTCGAGAGCTGGCCCAAGGTCGAACGCGTGCTGCAGGCGATCGACGCCATCCAGCGCCTCGACATCGAGCCTGAGTTGGTGTCGCCCGATCATTGGCGGCACATCCACAACCGGATAACCGCAGGCCACGAGCCGCGCAGCTACACACTCGACCAACATCGCGCCTTCCTGCTGCGCAAGAGGACCGAGCCGTGACGCGCGCCGGGATCATCCTCGCCAGCGTTGTCGCAACCATGGGCGTCGGCTATCCCGGCCTCACTTCGATGCCCACGAAGCTCATCTGGAATGCGTCAGCCAGCGCACCGATCGGCTTCTATACGATCGACTTTCACGGACCGTTCGAGGTCACCGATCTTGTCGCCGTCGACGCCCCCGAGCCACTCGCGGCGTTCCTCGCCAATCGCGGCTATCTGCCGAGGGGCGTGCCACTCTTGAAGCGCATCCTTGGCGTTTCCGGGCAACGAGTCTGTCGCTCGAACCTCACCATCACGGTCGACGGTATCGAGGCGGGCGCGGCGCTCGAGCGTGATCGGGCCGGCCGTGACCTGCCGGTCTGGCAGGGCTGCCGCCGCATCGCGAGCGGCGAAGTCTTCCTGATGAACTGGCAGGTCCGCGACAGTCTCGATGGACGCTACTTTGGCCTCCTCGCCACCAGCCAGATCATCGGCCGCGCCGTCCCACTGTGGACGGACGAGGGCGGCAACGGCCGCTTCGAATGGCGCGCGCCAATGCGGTGAGCGCGCGACCGGCGGCGCGCGTCGTGCCACCAGCCTTCATCACCGCACCACTGAAAACAGGAGCCTGACATGCAACAGATCGGAGAGTTCACGCGCCAGAAGACTGGCTATAGCGGGCACATCCACACGCTCAGCCTCAACCTGGATATCGCCATTGTGGCGGCAGAGGCGAGCGAAACGGAGAATGCGCCTGACTACCGCGTTCACTCCGGAAGCGAGGACGGCCCCGAGATCGGCGCCGGCTGGAAACGCTCCAGCGAAAAGGCCGGCGACTGTGTCTCGATCCAGCTCGACGACCCGACCTTCGCGCAGCCGATACGCGCGAACCTCTTTCGCAATGGCGAGGACAAGACTTCCTGGTCGCTGCACTGGGTGCGACCGCGCGACCGCAGCGAGAAGGATTGAACGATGCGCGCTCGCCGTCCGTCGACGAGCCATCACGGTGCGCCCGGGCCGTTTCGTGCTGCCCGGCGCATGGTTATGCTCCTCCTTTACGGCCTGTCCGTCGCGACCGCCATGCCGGTGGAGACCTTGGCGCAGGAAACACCTCTCACACGGTCGTCCCAACGCGATCCGTTCGGCGCGCATATCGCAGAAGCCTCGCACCGCTTCGGCGTTCCGACCGCGTTGATACGCGCCGTCATGCGCAACGAGAGTGCGGGTGATGTGCGCGCCGTCTCCAGCGCGGGTGCCCGCGGCTTGATGCAGATCATGCCCGGCACATGGGATGATCTGCGCGCCCGCTGGTCGCTTGGCCGCGATCCGTTCGATGCCCGGGACAACATCCTGGCAGGAACGGCGTATCTGCGCGAACTGCACGATCGCTTCGGCTCGCCCGGGTTTCTGGCCGCCTACAACGCGGGACCTGCACGCTACCAAGCCTACCTCACTGGGCGTCCGTTACCAGCCGAGACCCGCGCCTATGTCGCAGCACTTGCCCCTCTGATCGGTGAAAGCGAGGGTATGCGCCCTTTCGCCGTCACCTCTGTCGAGGCGATTCCCTGGAAGCGCGGCTCACTCTTCGTCGGTCAGCCGGATCGCATACAGGCTGTCGCTCTCGTGCCGGGCGAGCGACAACCAAATGACGCGAGCTCCGCACCCACCGTGCGCGATGTCTCCGCCATCGTGCCGCTGTCCGAAGGCCTCTTCGTGGCGCGAGCGGGCGAAGGGATCCAGCCATGAGCGCGCCTGGGCGTCTTCGCGCAACCGCAAGCTCTAGCGCACCGTGGGGTGGATGGACGCGAATGGTGGGCAGAACAACCGGAAGATGGCGAGATAAAAGGCCGCGAGGTGCGGCGTCGGTCGGTCGTGTTGTTTCAAGAGGTTATGTGGCATTTCCGCGAGGTGCGAAGGTATCGCGCACCTCGCCGGAACACCGTTTTCCCCGTGATTTTCGTGTCTTGACACGATGTGCGGATCTTCGCCATGAACGGTGAGGATGGTTTCCGAATCCGGCCCGGCCGCATCCGCTCATCGGGCGCCCAGCGGGCCAGGCCCTTCATCGCGCAGGCGCTTGCCGCCGCCCAGAAGGCCGGCGCCCGTATCTCTCGCTCTGGCCGGATCAGTCCGGGCAATCGCTCGAACTTCGGGCGTGGCCGCACGGCGAGCGTGCGCGCCAATCGTCTCCTCACCGGCCGCTCGCGAGCCGTCATCATCAAGACGCGGCTGGTGCGTCATCACGCGCGGGCAGCGCCGCTTGCCGCCCATCTCACCTATCTTCGCCGCGAGGGCGTCACCCGTGACGGGGAGAAGGCAAGGCTGTTCGGGCCGGAAGGCGGCGAGGTGGATGGCGGTGCTTTTGCCGCGCGGTGCAGCGATGATCGCCACCACTTCCGCTTCATCGTCTCGCCCGAAGATGCCATCGACATGGCGGACCTCAAGTCCTTCGCCCGCGATCTGATGGGGCAGATGGAAAAGGACCTCGGCACAAAACTGGATTGGGCGGGCGTCGATCACTGGAACACCGACAATCCGCACCTTCACATCATCCTGCGCGGCCAGACTGATGACGGGCAGGATCTTGTGATCTCCCGCGATTACATCAAGGAGGGGATGCGCGCCCGCGCCGCGGACCTCGTTACCCAGGAGCTCGGCCCGCGCACCGATCTCGACATCCGCCGCAATCTGCAGCGTCAGGTCGAAGCCGAACGCTGGACCCAGCTTGATCGGCAGCTTGTTCGCGATGGCCGCGACACCGGCGTTGTCAATCTTGCGTCCCCTGCGAACGCTCAGCCCGATGAATATCACGTGCTGAAGGTCGGGCGGGTGCGCAAGCTCGAAACCCTTGGCCTTGCCGAACAGGTCGGCCCAGGCCAATGGATGATCGACGAAAAGGCCGAGGCGACGCTGCGCGAGCTTGGCGAACGCGGCGATATCATCAAGCGGATGCACCGCGCCTTGACAGAACAGGGCATCGAGCGCGGCGCGGCGAACTATGTGCTGGCGGCGGAGCGCCTCGACACGCCGGTCGTCGGTCGGCTGGTCGACCGCGGCCTCGATGACGAGCTGAAGGGCAGCGCCTACGCGGTGGTCGATGGCACCGACGGTCGCACACATCACATCAAGCTGTCCGATCTCGAGGCTGCGGGCGACAGCGCTCCGGGTTCAATCGTCGAACTGCGCAGGTTCCATGACGCGCAGGGGCATGGGCGCGCAGCACTCGCTGTCCGTTCCGATCTCGATATTGAGCGGCAGGTTACCGCCGCCGGCGCGACTTGGCTTGACCGCCAGAATATTGCCCGCGAACCGATTGCGCTGTCGGAAGGGGGCTTTGGCGCCGAGGTACGGCAGGCAATGGAGCGCCGTGCCGATCACCTCGTACAACAGGGCCTGGGCGAGCGGCATGGCCAACGCATAAGCTTCACGCGCAACCTGATCGAGACGCTGCGTCGCCGCGAACTGGAGGCGCTCGGCGAAAAGCTCTCGGCCGAAACCGGCCAACCTTTCAACCGCGCCCGCAGTGGTGAGTTTGTGGCCGGTTCCTACCGGCAACGTTTCACGCTCGCCTCCGGCCGCTTCGCCATGATCGATGACGGCCTCGGGTTCCAACTGGTGCCTTGGACGCCGTCCCTGGAAAAACATCTTGGCCGCCACGTCTCTGGCGTCGCTCGCAATGACGACGGCATCGACTGGAGCTTCGCCCGCAAGCGTAGCCTCGGCCTCTAACCTCATGTTGAAGAAAGGACCGCTTCTATGTCCGCCACCAAAATTCTCTGGGGCCAGATCCTCGCCGTCTTGATGATCGTACTGTTCACGACCTGGGGCGCGACGGAGTGGGTGGCCTGGCGCCTGGCATTCCAGCCCGAGCTCGGCAGGCCATGGTTCCGTGTCCTGGGCTTTCCGTTTTACCTTCCGCCGTCCTTCTTCTGGTGGTGGTATGGCTTCGATGCCTACGCGCCGTCGATCTTCGTGGAGGGAGCCTTTATCGCGGCTTCCGGCGGTTTCGCCTGCGTCGCCGTCGCCATCGGCATGTCGGTCTGGCGGGCACGCGAGGCCAAGAAGGTCGAGACCTACGGCTCCGCCCGCTGGGCCGACAAGCAGGAGGTCAAGGCAACGGGCCTTCTCGGCTCGCATGGAGTGGTGCTTGGGCGGTTTGACGGCGCCTATCTGCGCCACGATGGACCGGAGCATGTGCTGTGCTTTGCGCCCACACGTTCGGGCAAGGGTGTCGGCCTGGTCGTCCCGTCGCTGCTGACCTGGCCGAGCTCCGCCGTCGTTCACGATATCAAGGGCGAAAACTGGCAACTCACCGCGGGCTTCCGCGCCATGCATGGGCGGGTCCTGCTGTTCGATCCCACCAATCCCAAATCCTCATCCTACAACCCGCTGCTCGAGGTGCGTCGCGGCGAATGGGAAGTCCGCGACGTTCAAAACATCGCCGACATCCTGGTCGATCCCGAAGGCTCGCTCGAGAGGCGAAACCATTGGGAGAAGACCAGCCACGCCCTGCTGGTCGGCGCGATCTTGCATGTCCTCTACGCCGAGCCGGACAAGACACTCGCCGGCGTCGCCGGTTTCCTTTCCGATCCGAAGCGTCCGATCGAATCGACGCTGTCAGCGATGATGAAAACCGCGCATCTGGGGCAGGCTGGTCCGCACCCGGTCATCGCCAGCGCCGCGCGAGAGCTCTTGAACAAATCAGACAACGAACGCTCCGGCGTGCTGTCCACCGCCATGTCATTTCTTGGCCTCTATCGCGATCCTGTCGTGGCAGAGGTCACGCGCCGCTGCGACTGGCGCATCAGCGACCTTATCGACGACGAGCATCCGACGACACTCTACCTCGTCGTGCCGCCGTCCGACATCAATCGGACCAAGCCGCTCATTCGCCTGATCCTCAATCAGATCGGCCGCCGCTTGACTGAAGATCTGCAGGTCAGGGCGAAAGGGCACCGGCTGCTCCTGATGCTCGACGAGTTCCCGGCGCTTGGCCGCCTCGATTTTTTCGAATCGGCGCTCGCCTTCATGGCCGGCTACGGGCTGAAAAGCTTCCTGATCGCTCAATCCCTCAACCAGATCGAGAGGGCGTACGGCGCCAACAACTCGATCCTCGACAACTGTCATGTCCGGGTAAGCTTTGCCACCAATGACGAGCGCACCGCCAAGCGCGTGTCCGACGCGCTGGGAACAGCGACCGAGATGAGGGCCATGAGGAACTATGCCGGCCACCGGCTGTCTCCGTGGCTCGGTCATCTCATGGTCTCCCGCTCGGAGACGGCTCGCCCGCTGCTCACGCCGGGTGAAGTCATGCAGCTGCCGGCGACCGACGAGATCGTCATGGTCGCGGGTGCTCCGCCGATCCGCGCCAAAAAGGCGCGCTATCATGAGGATGCTCGCTTCCGGGAACGTATCCTGCCGCCGCCGCTGCTGAGGGCGGCGGCGGAGGAGGGGAGGCCGGACGACTGGACGAACCTGCCTCTGCCTTCTCGTCCGCAGATTGTTGAAGCCATGTCGGCGCCGTTGGCCACGGATGACGACACAACTGATTCCGAGCGTCGTCGGCAACCCGAGCTCAGTCGCGTCGAGCAGGTCGTGAAGCCTTCGACCGAGAACGAATTCGAGATCGATCACCTGGATGACGTGGAGGACGAGGTTGCCCGCAACCGTCGACTGACGCGCCTGATGCAGGGCGTTGCGCGGCAGGCGTCGCTCGACCCCGGCGACGGCGTGGATATGTGAGGCTCCCATGGTAAAGCCACCTCGCAAGCAACGCCTGTCCGTCTATCTCGATCCGAAGGTCATGAGCAGGCTGGCCGAACATGCGGCGCGCCGTGATTTTTCACGGTCGCTCGTCGCGGAGGCGGCAATCGAGTCGTTCCTCTCACCCGATGCCGCCGAGCGGCAGGAGGCGGCGATCACCAAGCGGCTTGACCAGCTGGACCGCCGTATGACGCGCCAGGAGCGCGATGTCGCGATTGCCGTGGAGACGCTCGCTGTTTTCGTCCGCTTCTGGCTGGCGACAACGCCGGCTTTGCCCGAGCCCGCGGCACAGGCAGCCCACTCCAAGGCTGGCGAGCGCTATGATGCCTTCGTCACCGCGCTCGGCCGGCGCCTGGCGAGAGGTCCAAAGCTTCGGCAGGAGATCTCCGAGGACATCGATGGCGGTCTGGACACACACCAGCCCGGCACGCCCGCGCGCTGAACGGACTGGCGGACCGAGATTTTGCAAGCATCGATATGTCAAGCATATCAAAGTATTGTAACGATATGTTGTCATGGAACTCGCGTTGCCAACCTGTCGGGGGGTTTGGCAGACAAGAGCTAGACAGCCGCAGGGCAGGGTCGCTGATACGGGAACCATGTTGGGCGCGAAATCCGCAATTCAAGATCCGTGATTGCATGAGGGACCACGCCTTTATGAGCTTCTAGAAAAAGCAGCCGTCTGAGCCGAACCAGTTATCTCAGTGGCTAGGCGGTGTCAGGATCTTTTCGTTGAAAATTATAGTCTGTATGCTATAAGGCAAAGGGCGAATGAAAAACCAAAAGCTCACGGTATGGATGGGATCGTCGAAGGATGACCTGCGCGAGTTTCCGGTCGATGTTCGCCGGTTGATGGGTGTCGCAATCAACGACGCCCAGAATGGTGAGGAGCACCCGGCTGTCAAAGCCCTGAAAGGGTTTGGGGGCCGCAGCATCCTCGAGGTGGTCGACGACTTCGACGGAGATACCTACCGCGCCGTCTACACCGTCCGCTTCGCTGGCGTGATCTACGTCCTTCATTGCTTCCAGAAGAAGTCGAAGAGGGGCAGGGAGACACCCAAGCATGAAATCGATCTCGTCACAGTACGATTGAAGGCGGCCGAGGCGCACTATCGTGAAAACTATGGGAAAGGAACAAAGTCATGACGGAAGACATCACCGCCGAAGTGAGCAGCGGCAACGTGTTTGCGGACCTCGGCTTTGACAATCCCGAAGAGGAATTGCTCAAGGCCAAGCTGGCCCGCGAGATCCGCGCCATTATCAAGCGCCGGCGCCTGACCCAGGCGAAGTCGGCTGAACTGCTCGGAATGAAACAGCCCGACGTCTCCGCGATCGCCACAGGGCGAACGGGTAAGTTTTCAATAGACAGGCTGGTTCGCTGTCTGGACCGGCTCGACTACAAGGTCGACGTGGTGGTTCGCCACAAGCCTCGACGGTCAACTCGTGCTGAAGCCGCGTGATCTGACGGCTTTACCGACGAGCGCACAATTGACGGCGAGCGCCGCCCTTGCCTGAAGATCGCCGGCCTTGATCACAGGTCGGCACCGCCAATCTCCTGTATTTGCACGCTACGCCACTACGCCTCGATATAGGTGTTGAAACCACTCGAGATGCGGCTCTCTTAATCATCCCCGTCCAGGGGCCGTCCATGTTCCCCCGGATCGAAACGGGGACAGGATGGCAGCTTCGCCTCACAATTCAGAAGGTCTGGCGCGCGGCGCACGCATGCTGCGCACAGCGCTCGGACCTGCGATCGCGCGCTATCTCGACGACGCCGGCATCGTCGAAGTGATGCTTAATCCCGATGGACGTTTGTGGATCGACCGCCTGTCCGAGGGGTTGTCCGACACAGGAGAGCGTTTGTCAGCAGCGGACGGCGAGCGCATCGTTCGCCTCGTCGCTCATCATGTCGGTGCCGAAGTCCATGCCGGCGCCCCACGTGTCTCGGCCGAGCTGCCCGAGACGGGGGAGCGGTTCGAAGGGCTTCTTCCTCCCGTCGTCGCGGCGCCCGCCTTCGCGATCCGCAAGCCCGCCGTCGCCATCTTCACCCTCGAAGATTATGTCGCGACCGGAATCATGTCGGCGCAGCAGGTGGACGCGCTGCGCCAGGGCGTTGCCAACCGCGCGAACATCCTCATTGCAGGCGGCACCTCCACGGGCAAGACCACGCTGATCAACGCGCTGTTGGCCGAGGTGGCCAAGACCGTCGATCGCGTCGTGATCATCGAGGATACGCGGGAACTGCAATGCGCAGCGCCGAATCTCGTGGCGATGCGAACGAAAGACGGTGTCGCGTCGCTCTCCGATCTTGTTCGCTCATCGCTGCGCCTGCGCCCCGACCGCATTCCAGTCGGAGAGGTGCGCGGGGCCGAGGCGCTCGAACTGCTCAAGGCCTGGGGCACCGGCCACCCCGGCGGCCTTGGCACGATCCACGCCGGCAGCGCCATAGGTGCGCTCCGAAGGATGGAGCAGCTGATCCAGGAAGCCGTGGTCACGGTTCCACGCGCGCTGATCGCCGAGACGATCGACCTGGTTGCCGTCCTTTCCGGCCGCGGCTCAGCCCGCCGACTGTCCGAACTCGCCCGTGTCGATGGCCTGAGCCCGGACGGCGATTACCGGGTCGCGCCAGCCGTCCTCGAGGGCGACGACAGCCCGACCTTGCTCATCCAAAGCCCTGAAGGAGAAATTCCATGATCCAACGCCTGCGCCTCGCGCGCCATCGTCTCGCCATGACCGTCTCCGGTGCCACGCTCATCCTGGTGATGGCCGCGCCCGCTTATGCCTCCGGCTCGTCAATGCCGTGGGAACAGCCGCTGCAACAGATCCTCCAATCGATCGAAGGTCCGGTCGCCAAGATCATGGCGGTGATCATTATCATCGTAACCGGCCTGACGCTCGCCTTCGGCGACACGTCTGGCGGCTTCCGCCGGCTCATCCAGATCGTGTTCGGCCTGTCCATCGCTTTCGCGGCGTCGAGCTTCTTCCTGTCGTTCTTCTCGTTCGGCGGCGGAGCGCTGGTCTGATGGCGGGCGCTGTCGAACAGGGCGGCCCAATGCCGGATTATACAGTGCCCGGCTATACGGTCCTTGTACACCGCGCGCTGACGGAGCCGATCCTGCTCGGTGGCGCCCCGCGCGCCATTGCGATCATGAACGGGACGCTCGCGGGCGCCGTGGGGCTGGGGCTGCGTCTGTGGCTCGTCGGCATCGCCATCTGGGCGATCGGCCATGTTGCCGCAGTCTGGGCGGCCAAGCGCGATCCGCTTTTCGCCGACGTCGTTCGCCGGCACCTGCGCATACCCGCGCATCTCACGGTCTAAGCGAGGTCGCACCTATGATGAACCTTGCCGAATATCGCAACCGCAGCAGCCGGCTCGCCGACTTCCTGCCCTGGGCGGCATTGGTCGGCGCTGGAATCGTCCTCAACAAGGACGGCAGCTTCCAGCGCACCGCGCGTTTTCGCGGTCCCGATCTCGACAGCGCCGTGCCGGCCGAACTGGTCGCCGTCGCCGGCCGGCTCAACAATGCCTTCCGCCGCCTCGGCTCCGGCTGGGCGATCTTCGTCGAGGCACAGCGCCATGCCTCGACGCGCTATCCCGACAGCAGCTTTCCGGATGCGGCCTCGACGCTGGTCGATGCGGAGCGCAAGGCGGGCTTCGAGGAGGCCGGCGCGCATTTCGAGTCCAGCTACTTCCTGACGCTCACCTATCTTGCGCCCGCCGAAGACACCGCCCGCGCGGAAAGCTGGCTCTACGAAGGGCGGGAGAAGAAGGGCCTCGACCCCAATGAGGTGCTGACCGGGTTCACTGACCGCAGCGACCGCGTCCTGCGCCTAGTCGAAGCCTTCATGCCGGAGTGCCGCTGGCTCGATGACGCCGAGACGCTGACATATCTGCATGGCTGCGTCTCGACCAATCGCCACCGTGTCCGCGTTCCCGAAACGCCGATGTATCTCGATGTCCTGCTGGCCGACCAGCCGCTGACCGGCGGGCTTGAGCCGCGGCTTGGCGCGTTGCATCTGCGCATTCTCACGGTCACGGGGTTCCCGACCGCGACCACGCCGGGTCTGCTCGACGAGCTGAACCGGCTGGCCTTCCCGTATCGCTGGTCGACACGCGCGATCCTGCTCGACAAGACTGATGCGACCCGGCTGCTGACAAAGATCCGGCGTCAATGGTTCGCCAAGCGCAAATCGGTCGCCGCGATCCTCAAGGAGGTGATGACCAACGAGGCGTCCGTCCTCGTGGACACCGACGCCGCAAACAAGGCCGCTGATGCCGACATGGCGCTCCAGGAGCTCGGCGCCGACTATGCGGGCATGGCTTATGTCACCGCGACGGTGACTGTTTGGGACGATGATCCTGGCATCGCCGACGAGAAACTGCGCCGGGTCGAAAAGGTCATCCAGGGCCGCGATTTCACGGCAATTATCGAAACCATCAACGCCGTCGACGCCTGGCTCGGCAGCCTGCCGGGTCACGTTTACGCCAACGTCCGTCAACCTCCCATCTCCACCCTCAATCTCGCCCACATCATTCCGCTTTCCGCGGTGTGGGCGGGCGAGGTGCGGGACGAGCATCTTGCAGCGCCCCCTCTGCTTTTCGGCAAGACCGAAGGCTCGACCCCGTTCCGGCTTTCGCTTCATGTCGGCGACGTCGGCCACACGCTGATCGTCGGCCCGACAGGCGCGGGCAAGTCCGTGCTCTTGGCGCTGATGGCGCTGCAGTTCCGCCGCTATGCGGGGTCACAGGTATTTGCCTTCGATTTCGGCGGCTCGATCCGCGCGGCGGCACTCGCCATGGGCGGCGACTGGCATGATCTCGGCGGCGATCTCAGCGATGGAGCGTCCGATAGCGTCAGTCTTCAGCCGTTCGCGCGCATTCATCATGTCCCCGAGCGCGCCTGGGCCGCCGACTGGATCGTGGCGATCCTGACGCGTGAGAATGTGACGATCACGCCTGAGATCAAGGAGCATATCTGGACGGCGTTGAGTTCTCTGGCGTCCGCGCCTGTCGAGGAGCGCACCATCACCGGCCTGGTCGTGCTGCTGCAATCAAACGATCTCAAGCAGGCATTACGTCCCTATTGCGTCGGAGGTCCCTATGGCCGCCTGCTCGATGCCGAGCACGAGCATATCGGATCGGCGTCGGTCCAGGCATTCGAAACCGAGGGGCTGATCGGAACAGGTGCCGCGCCCGCCGTCCTGTCCTATCTCTTCCATCGCATCGAGGACCGGCTCGATGGCTCGCCAACCCTTCTCATCATCGACGAAGGCTGGCTTGTGCTGGACGATGAGGGCTTTGCCGGCCAGCTCCGCGAATGGCTAAAGACGCTGCGCAAGAAGAACGCCAGCGTCATCTTCGCCACGCAGTCGCTCAGCGACATTGACGGCTCGGCAATCGCGCCCGCGATCATCGAGAGCTGCCAGACCCGGCTTCTCCTGCCGAACGAGCGCGCCATCGAGCCGCAGATCACGGCGATCTATCGTCGATTCGGCCTCAACGATCGGCAGATCGAGATCATCGCGCGGGCGATGCCAAAGCGCGACTATTACTGCCAGTCCCGACGCGGCAACCGGCTGTTCGAGCTCGGTCTGTCGGATGTGGCACTCGCGCTCTGCGCTGTATCCGCGAAGACCGACCAGGCCGCGATCGCCAGCATCGTCGCCGAGCATGGCCGCGACGGGTTCCTCGCTGCCTGGCTCACCCACCGTGGCGTCGGCTGGGCCGCTGAACTCGTTCCCGCCCTAACCAGCCCCGCCCTCACCAACAAGGAGAAGTCCCCATGAAACAACGCCGTTCCCTTGGCATGCGGTTCGCCGCCGCACTGCTTGTCGCTCCTGCCGCGCTCTCGCCGATGCTGGCGACGCCGGCACAGGCCTTGATCGTTTTCGATCCCTCGAACTATTCGCAAAACGTCCTGACGGCAGCGCGCTCGCTCGAACAGATCACCAACCAGATCACCTCGCTTCAGAACGAAGCGCAGATGCTCATCAACCAGGCCCGCAATCTCGCGAGCCTGCCGTTCTCCTCTCTGCAACAACTCCAGCAGTCCGTGCAGCGTACGCAGCAACTGCTCGGTCAGGCGCAGAACGTTGCCTATGACGTCCAGCAGATCGATCAGGCTTTCCAGCAGAAATACGGCAACGTCTCGCTGTCGGCTTCGGATCAGCAACTCGTCGCCGACGCGCGCTCGCGCTGGGGCAACACGGTTGGTGGCCTTCAGGACGCTATGCGTGTGCAGGCGGGCGTCGTCGGCAACATCGACACCAATCGCAGTGAGATGTCGGCGTTGGTCGGCCAGAGCCAGGGTGCGACCGGCGCGCTTCAGGCAACACAGGCCGGCAACCAGCTCCTCGCGCTCCAAGTGCAGCAGCTCGCCGATCTCACCGCTGTCGTCGCCGCGAACGGTCGGGCGCAGGCGTTGCAATCGGCCGAACAGGCCACCGCCGTCGACCAGGGCCGAGAGCAGCGCCGGCGCTTCCTGACGCAGGGCTCGGGCTACCAGCCCGGCAGTGCGCAGATGTTCTATGGCAAGAACTGAGGTCGGCGCGATGGAAGGCAAGCTCCTCGCTCGCATCGGCGCGGTCATGTTCATCGCGGTCGCTTTGACAGTGACCGCGATCGAGATGAGCAGCAAGGACGATGAGCCTGACGCCCTTGGGACACGGGACCGTTCCACCGCGTCACAAGACCCGCTCGCGTTCGAATTGCGCCGCTGTTCCGGGATCGGCGAGGCCGGTCCTCGCGATCCCGGTTGTCTGAAAGCGTGGGGAGAGAGCCGGCGCCGGTTTCTCGCTCCAGGTGACTCGGCAACGGCGCCTGCTGCCGTTGCCCCGAAAACGTTATTCCCTGATGTGCCGGCGTCAGCCGACCGGAAAGGAGGGACGCGGATGGATGTGACCACTCCCGCGATGCAGGTCGAGCCTCCTCGGCCGGAGGCTCGCTGACATGGGCGGCATGGGCGTCATCGACCATTTCCTCGAAGTCTTCACGCGCTACATCGACAGCGGCTTCGGCCTGCTCGGCGGGGAGGTCGGCTTTATCGCCACAACCCTGATCGTCATCGACGTGACGTTGGCTGCGCTCTTCTGGTCCTGGGGTGCGGACGACGACATCATGGCGCGCCTCGTCAAGAAGACCCTATTCGTCGGCGTCTTCGCCTATCTCATCTCCAACTGGAACAATCTCGCCCGCATCGTCTTTGAAAGCTTCGCCGGGCTTGGCCTGAAGGCCTCGGGTACGGGTTTTACCGTCAACGATCTCATGCGCCCGGGCAAGGTGGCGCAGACCGGGCTCGATGCCGGCCGGCCGTTGCTGGACTCGATCTCGAACCTGATGGGCTATTGGTCCTTCTTCGAGAACTTCATCCAGATCGCCTGCATGTTCTTCGCCTGGGCGCTGGTGCTGCTGGCCTTCTTCATCCTGGCAATCCAGCTTTTCGTCACGCTGATCGAATTCAAGCTGACCACGCTCGCCGGTTTCGTGCTCATTCCCTTCGGTCTGTTCGGCAAATCCGCCTTCATGGCCGAGCGGGTGCTTGGCAACGTCATCTCGTCCGGCATCAAGGTGCTGGTGCTCGCCGTCATCATCGGCATCGGCTCAACGCTCTTTTCCGAGTTCACCGCGGGGTTCAGCGGCAACACGCCGTCGATCGACGATGCCATGGCGATCGTGCTGGCCGCGTTGTCGCTGCTCGGCCTTGGCATATTTGGACCTGGCATTGCCAACGGCCTCGTCTCCGGCGGCCCGCAACTCGGCGCGGGTGCTGCGGTCGGCGCTGGGCTCGCCGTCGGAGGCATGGCAGCAGTCGGCACTGCGGCCGGCGGCGCAGTCGTGTCTGGAGGCGCGGCTGTCAGTGGCGGTGCTGCAGCGGCGGCCCGTGGCGGTGCCGCCATGGCGGGCAGGGCGTCCACAGCCTACGGCCTCAGCGCGGCCGGAGAGTCTGGCTTTTCTGGCGTCGCATCCGGGCTCGGCGGTGTCATCAGAGCCGGCGCCCAAGGTGCCATCTCACCGCTCAAGCGTGCGGCCAATAATGCGGCAGGCAGCATGAAGCACAGCTACCAGTCGGGCGCTCGCGCTGCCTTCGAGACGACGGGCGGGTCATCCACGGCTGGCACAATCGGCGCGAACGCGCCCGAAGCCGGCTCCGCACCCGTCGCGTCCTCCGCAACCGAAAGTCAGCCAGCCTGGGCGAAGCGCATGAAGCGCTCGCAACAGATGACCCATGGCGTCCAGGCCGCCGCCCACGCCGTTCGCAGTGGCGACAGCCATGGCGGCGGCTCCTCGATCAACCTCTCTGAAAGTGACTGAGCATGTTCAAACGACCGTCCACGCACTACGGCAAGTCCCCACAACCCGAGACCCCCTACCAACGCGCTGCTCAGCTCTGGGACGAGCGCATCGGTTCGGCTCGCGTGCAGGCGCGCAACTGGCGCACCATGGCCTTCGGTTGCCTGGCGCTCGCCGCGGGGTTCTCGGCCGCGCTCATCTGGCAATCCGCCAAAGGCTCGATCGTGCCTTGGGTGGTGCAGGTCGATCGTCTCGGCCAGGCGCAGGCTGTGGGACCTGCGGTCGGCGACTATCAGCCGAACGATCCGCAGATTGCCTTCTACCTGGCGCACTTCATCGAACAGGTGAGGTCGATCCCCGCCGATCCGGTCATCGTGCGGCAGAACTGGCTGCGCGCCTACGACTTCGCGACGCAGGGCGGGGCGCTGGCTCTCAACGACTATGCGCGCGCCAATGACCCGTTCACCAAGGTCGGCAAGCAGCAGGTCGCCGTCGATGTGTCGTCGGTCATCCGCGCATCGCCGGTGAGCTTCCGAATCGCCTGGGTCGAACGCCGCTATCAGGACGGCTCACTGGCTTCCACGGAGCGCTGGTCCGCCATCCTCACCATTGTCGTCCAGCCCCCGCGCGACGCTGATGCGCTGAGGAAGAACCCGCTTGGAATCTACATCAACGCCATCAACTGGTCGAAGGAGCTTGGACAATGATGCCCGTACTCTGCAAAGCCGCCCCCTGGGGGCGTCCGGTTTTCCTCATCCACGCAATGCCGGCCTTCCGCAAAATGGCCCTTCCAGCGCTTTTGCTTTGCACTTCGGCGCTTGCGGGCTGCGCCACCAGGCAGAAGCCGCCGGAGATTTCCTATGACGATCCGGTCCCGGCCGTGCATGCCGTCGATCCGCCACCGCCCGTCAAGGTGGTGGAGCTGTCGAAGCCGCTGCCGCTTCCAGGCCAGTTGAAGCCGGTCGGCAAGGCCGCAAAGCCCGACCCGGAACCGACCGATCCGACCGCGCGCGTGAACTTGGCCAATGCGGCCGCGCGCGTCCAGCCTGTCCGCAACGGCTTCATCAACTCGATGCAGGTCTATCCATTCGTCGATGGCGCGCTCTATCAGGTCTATGCCTCGCCGGGGCAGATCACCGACATCGCGCTCCAGCCCGGCGAGCAGCTCGTCGGTTCCGGTCCCGTCGCCGCCGGCGACACCGTGCGCTGGATCATCGGCGATACCGAGAGCGGTACGGGCGCGGCCAAGCAGGTCCACATACTCGTCAAGCCGACGCGCGCCGACCTTCTCACCAATCTCGTCATCAATACCGATCGGCGTACCTATCACATGGAACTGCGCTCGACGCCGTCGACCTATATGGCGTCGGTTTCCTGGCAATACCCGCAGGACCAACTCATCGCCTTGCGCAGGCAGAACCAGCAAGCTGAGGCTGCACAGCCGGTCTCGACAGGCATCGATCTTTCTCGCGTCAATTTCCGCTACGAGGTGACGGGCGATCGCGCACCGTGGCGGCCGCTGCGCGCCTTCGACGATGGCAAGCAGGTGTTCATCGAGTTCCCGCGGGGCATCGGCCAGGGTGAGATGCCGCCACTCTTCGTGGTAGGGCCGGAAGGCGACACGTCCGAGCTGGTCAACTATCGCGTGCGCGGCAACTACATGATCGTCGACCGGATGTTTGCCGCCGCCGAGTTGCGCCTCGGCGCCGGCAAGAACCAGAGGCGCGTCCGCGTCTCCCGCACCGATGGGGTAAGGAGCAGTCGATTTTCATGGATGCATGGCCCTGGTGAGACCCCGCCAGCGACGAACCTCCGAACAGGCAGGGGAGGGTCGTCATCATGAGCGACAAAATGGATCCCGGGAAGAAAGAAGGCCGGGGGCCGGCGAATGACGCCCGGCCGGAGGCACCGGTCGAGGATGACGCCCGGCCGTTGACAGGTGAGCCGGCCGCGGCCATGCGGCTGCGCGCCGAGCCGTCGCGCGTGACGCGTCTGTCCCGCAAGGCGTTGGCCGGATTGGGGCTCGCCGCTAGCCTCGCTGTCGGCGGTGCGCTGATTTACGCGCTTCAGAACCGTCAGCAAGGCCAGGGTCAGGAGCTCTATTCAACCGATAATCGTTCGACGCCCGATGGGCTCGCCGGTCTGCCAAAGGACTATACGGGCGTTCCAAAGCTTGGCCCACCGCTTCCCGGCGATCTCGGCCGCCCGATCCTCAACGCGCAGAATGGCGGCCCGGCGAACGGAGCGCCGTCGTCGGGCTCGGTCGGACCGGATCCAGAGGAACAGCGCCGGGAGCAGGAACTGGAGGCGGCGAGGACCGCGCGTCTGTTCGCGTCCACGCAAACGCGGCCCGCTAGTGACGCGACTGTCGCTCGAGCCACGACAGACACCATGCCACAAACCGATCTCGCCAACCTTGGCCTCGCGCCGCAGTCAGCGACGCCCTCGGCGCAAGACCGCCAACTTGCGTTCCTCGACCAGCCGCCTGACAAGCGCACCGTCTCGTCGGATCGTGTTGCGGCGCCGGCGTCGAAAAACGTCCTGCAGGCGGGCGCCGTCATCGCAGCTGCCCTCATCACTGGCATTCGCTCAGACCTGCCCGGTCAGATTACCGCGCAGGTGACGGAGAATGTCTATGACAGCCCCACCGGACATATCCGTCTCATTCCGCAGGGGACGCGCCTCATCGGCCAGTATGACAATGGGGTCGGCTTCGGCCAGCGTCGCGTGTTGCTGGTATGGACCAGGCTGATTTTTCCTGACGGCCGCTCCATCGTTCTGGAACGTGAGCCTGGCGCGGACGCTGAGGGCTATGCCGGTCTCGAGGACGGCGTCGACTATCACTGGGGCGAGTTGTTCAAGGCTGCAGCACTTTCCACGGTTCTGAGCATCGGCGCGCAAGCAGGCTCATCGGGCCAGGAGAGCGACATCATGCGCGCTCTTCGCCAGGGTGCTTCCGACAGCATCAGCCAGACAGGCCAGCAGATCGTCCAGCGGCAGCTCAACATAGCGCCGACGCTCACCATCCGACCGGGATTCCCGGTGCGGGTGATCGTCACACGCGATCTCGTGCTCGAACCTTATGGGGGGCTGAAATGGCCAAGCTGAAACTGGGGCCAATCGCTGACGACAAGCCTGTCAAGGTCATGGTGGAACTCCCTGCGGCACTGCACCGTGATCTGACGGCTTATGCCGAGATCCTCGGCCGCGAAGCGGGGCAACGGCCCGCCGATGCGCCGCGCCTCATCGTTGCGATGCTGGAGCGGTTCATTGCGACGGATCGAGGCTTTGCCAGGGCAAAGCGTTCGGAGGGTGGTTAGAGGCTGGACGACTGAAGTCAAACCGGGTCAGTCGCACCTCCCAGTCATGGCGTGACTTCAGAAATCGCGCCGCGGCGTCCCGAACTTCCTCCATTGACAGGGGTAGGCCCGGGTCGCGTTGCGGCCACCAGGTTTCTTGCGGTCCCAACCAGGCGCAGAAGCGCACGCTTTGGGTTCGATTCCAGCCACACCGCCTTAATCGAACTGATGCTGTGCTGACCGTCGATGGGTTTCCATACTGTAGCGTCGATGGCGACTGTCCTGGCAAAACCTTCGCCCGCCAGAGTAACGCCTTGACCGAGTTGCACCTTGAGGATGACCGTCGCTTCGCTCGCGCGACATATTTGAATAGCGGGGCCACCACCTGCGGCAATCTTTTCCAACAAAACCGGATCCAGCGGCGATCCGACCGAAACAAGCAGGCAGGTATCTGCAAGATCTGCCCATGTGACCGCAGACCTTTCAGCAAGCGGATGGTAACAGGGCAGGAGAATGAACAAGCGCTCGTGTCCAAATAGCTCGCTGCGGCATAAGGCGCCGTTCTCGAGCCCGTGCGTGAACACGATGTCAAGGCGCCGGCGACGTATTGCCGCCAGACACTGATCATGGGGAACGTCCTCGATGGCGATGCTCACGTCCGGATGCAAGCCGCGAAATCGATCGACAAGCCGCGCCACGAACGCCCGTCCTATCTGACCGCACAACCCTATCTTGACTGTTTTGGCATCCTGGTCGCCAGGACCACCTCCGGCCATGGCATCTTGCAACCCTTCATAATGAGCCCGGACGAGGTTAGTCCAGGCCCGGCCTGCTTCGGTCAGCCGAACGCCATGGACGTCGCGGTCAAACAACTGCATGTCCAGCAATTGTTCGAGAGCAACGATGTTGCGGCTGACACAGGATTCCCTCACCCTGAGAACTCTTGCGGCCTGCCTGAGGCTGCCATGGTCGACAGCCGCGAAGACATGGTCCAAACGACGCAACGTGTTGTTGACCTGTCTCAAGGCACAGGAGCCTATTCCTGCGCGGCGGCGACGCTAACCGGCAGGGTCGGATACAAGCTGGTTTCGTAGACGTACTCGTGCGGAATGGCCGGAGCGGCCATCTGGGAAAGGTATCGGTTCAGGTTTTCCTCGCTATTGCTCGCCGCGAGACTACAGAAATTTCCGCTGTTCCAGGTCAGGGCGCAGTAGCTGAAATGCTGGCGTATGGCGTCGGCCATCTGTGCCAAAGTCACCTCATTGCCGAACATCGTATCCAGAACGAGGGTTTGCTTCTTCTCGATTTCATCTGGGGGAAAATAGCGCGCCTTGAACCCAAAATCCTTCTGGTATTCGCGACGCCTGTAGTCCGGCTCCTCGGTTGCCCGGAACTTTTCGACGAAGACGAAGATTCCGTCCTGCTTGAGGTGCTGGGTCACGAATTCGATCTGGCTTGCTCTGTTGGGCGAGTACATCTGAAAGGTCGTATCTTCGAGAATGATGTCGAACCCGTGGGCAAAATTTGCCAGTCGCGGATCTGAACGCAGGACGTCCTTTGTCAAATGATGAAAGGGGCCGACGAAGAAGTCAGCGTGCGGCGGTTCGCCATAAGCCATGAAGCAATTGTAATTCTCCGCGTTCGGGCTGCACGACAGTGTGCGTATCTGTCCCTCCGACAGTTCGGACAGTGTCCTCGCCATCGTGCCTTCCGCTGTTCCAAGGCTGTATAGCGAATGCGGACCACCACGATCCCGTGCGTATTTCAGCATTGCGTAGGCCGTCCGGCACTCCTCCTCCAATCTGTAGGGAATGCTGCCGTGATAATGCTGGTCAAAAAAGCCTTGTCGTGCCGCATGCAGGCTGACCAGGCCGCGCAGCAGTTCATCGCTCGGCAGAAGCCGGGCGTCGGCGACGGGCTTGCGGATTGGCATCCCGCTCTTGCCAGCGGCGGTCGCCGCGAAAAAGCCTGCCAGTCCGTTGATCCGTGGGCCGTGGTCGCACTCAGCCAGAAAGTCGTCGAGTCCACGCATCGCAGTATGCCTCCAACACCGTTCCATTGGTGAGATGCCGATACGTCGATGGGGGAAATTCCACCAAGATAAGTGGGGTCTAATATTTCACCGGGCTCAAGTATTGGCTGAGCCAACTGGTAGGCCTGCCGGATACAGGCGGCTTTCACTCGTTTGCCATTTTTTCGCTAAAGTCACATCTTCTACCAATCCAGAGTTATTTGCGTGTTGTTCAGCAACCCATGGTTCGCCACATCATGCGACGACTGGCCGCTCGCCAGTAAGGAGGCTGCGGATACGTGAATACTCTTGCCCTCGACCCGACCGAGAACCGCCGGTCACGCCACCAATCGCTTGCCCACAAGTATGAGAATTGGGGCAGCGTACGGGCGGACGTGGTCAAAAGAACCGGGCTTGAGCGCCAGGAAACAAGAATCCTGCAGCCAAACCATTTGTTCCTGATGAACCTGAAGGGCACGGCGTGCCGCGGAGAAGACATCGTGGATGGGCGCCGGATTGCCTTTTTGCCGCGCCGGGCCGGTTCGATAATCTTCATGCCCGCCGGCAGTGATTGGAATGGGTGGGACGAGGGGGACGCGACCGCTTCCTACCTCCTAGTCTCGATTGCAAAAGAGTTCGCCGACGATGTGTTTGCGGGAACGGCTCGCCATCGCCCGGCAGTGCTGCCGCCGTCGATCGGGTTTCGGGACGGCACTGTAGAGTTGGCGTTGCAGAGGATTGCCTTGGAGCTCAAGCAGCCTGACCCCATCAGCGCAACGATGGTGGAGTGCCACGCCACGCAATTGCTCGGCCAAATGTTGAGGTTGAACGGCTTCCATCAGGAGCCGGCAAAAGGCGGTTTGTCATCGTTCGATCTCAAGCGGGCGGTGGACATGATCGAGACGTTGTCGGACGGCAGACCTACGCTCGCCGATCTGGCGAAAGAGATTGGGGTTAGCCGGTTCCATTTCTGGAGGGCCTTCAAGCAGTCGACAGGCATGACGCCGCACGCATTCATTGCGCAGCGACGGCTGGAGCAGGCCGCGGACATGCTGCGATCGACCAGTCTGTCGGCGACGGAAATCGCGATGGAATGTGGTTTCGGCAGCTCGAGCCATTTCACGACCGCCTTTAAGCGGGCATTCGGCGCGGTCCCGACGGAGTTTCGTCGTAACTGCAGAATCTAGCCCGCCGCTTGTCGGTTCTCAGCAAGTATCGGAAAACCCCAACATCACAGTAAAGCAGGCTTGGCGGAAGACGGTATCCGTCGGCGGTCAGCCGGATACGCCGCTCATGTCAAACCTGGTTCGAGTTCATCATGGCAAAGGACGGGCCGGCCGGTCCAGTCCCTGCCTCGGATTCCTGGCCAGCACGCTATCGGCGGCCGTTGCCCGAAACGGCTACTACATCGCATCCGCCTGGATTCTCGTCGAGCGAGGGTACGGAACCGCCGGCGTGGCGACGTTCCTTGCGATCGTCAGCGTTGTCGAATTCATCGCGAGCCCTCTGGCCGGTGTAGCGGCGGATCGATTTGACAGGCGATGCTTGAACGTTGCGGCAGACCTCAGCCGCTTCGTCGTTATGCTGGCTACCGCTTGCGCGCTTCTCGACATGGACGTGTTTGTGATTATCTGTCTGTCAGCGGCCCTCTTTTCGTTTTGCGACCGTGTCGCGCTTACAAGCTCTCAATCAATGATCCCCGTGATAGCTGACGGCCGCGATCTTGTAGCCTCGAATTCCGCCGTCTTCTTCGTCATGCAGGTCGGCAATCTCGGCGCAGCTTTGCTTGCAGGGCCTTTGCTGCATGATCGCTCCCCAGTCCTGCCATTCACCGTTATTGCTGCCTTCTTTTTGTTTTCATCGGGCTGCCTAGCCTTGATGCGGCTGCAACCGGTTTCGCGTGATGTCCGCTTCGCCAAAATCTCGGCAGCACAATTAGATCCAAGCCTGCGTCGTCTCATCGGCGTCTACGCGCTTCTCTACACAAGCGCGGTGCTTGTCAGCGTCATGGGATCTAGCTTCGTCTTCCAGGAGCAGAAGGGTACTGCCGCGGATTTCGGCTACCTTGAGGCTGCATGGTCGGCGGGCTCACTGATCGGTGCGGTCTCTCTATTCCGGATTGAAAGAGCGATGAGTACCCACGTGCGGCATCTCATGCTTTTGGGCTTAACGGCGCTGGTACTCATGGCGCTGGCATCTCTGCCCACGCCCTGGACAGTGATCCTTTTTGTCGCGCTCGGATTTCTATACAATCTTGGACGCGTCAGCGTTGAAGTCACATTGCAGTCGCATGTATCCATTTATCTTTTGGGCCGGGCCAAAGGCATTATGCATAGTGTGGCCGTGGTGCTCGGGTTACTCATCTTCGGCATCGCCGCCGCTGTCGGAGATCGAGCATTTCCTTCGACGATTTTCTTGAGCTTTGGCGTGGCGCTCCTCGTCAGTATTTTGTGTTTGAGCGTGGGTGTAATTCAGACACGAGAAAAAGGTGAAACGTGAGGTGGAAGAGCTAACAGCAGGCGTAGATGCGAAACAGGCAGTCCTGGGGTCGCTGACGGCACTCTACCCCTGGATGAGCCCATACCATTCCCGGCCGATCCGTGATTATGCGTTTCGCCTGTTTACGGCGCCGGCTTCGGTTCCCATGCCAGAAATCCGGCTCCGAGCCTTCACCAAACTACTCGACATCATCAGGAAGGCAGCGACACGAAACGGGTTGTCTGCCGATACCGCCTTGGAAATCTGCAGGGATTTCCAAAGGCGCCGCGTGTTGCAGACAGGCCCTCATTTGTTTCTCCTCCTGGAGCCGGAAGCCTATTATACGCATATCTTCAGCCTCCTTGGTCTCTCGGCGCATGGCTGTTCGACCTACGTTTCCTACGCCGTTTCGACGGTGAATCTCGTCGAAAAGCCACGCAAGGGACCAGGCTGGATCACCGTTGACGGCAAGCCGGTCAACGTCTTTGGCCTGAGCCGAAGCCGGATGATCGGATACAGCCTGCTAGCCGGGCCGGGACCTTACAGGTTCGAGTTGTTACCGACGGAGCCAAGCACTGGCGGAGACGCGCTCACGCTGCTTCGTAGCCTTCTGCCGAAGACGCAATTCGAGCGGCCCGCGCACGCCATCAAGGCAGCCAATCTCATCCTTTGGCCAAAAATGTTCGGAGGCCGCTTCGCCTTCCTGCAGATCGACGACGAGGATGTTGCCGACCTGGTGGCCAACCATCTGTCGGAGGAAAATTCCTGGCTACGCATGAGACTGCTGGAAGACCCGAAGTTCGCTTCCAACATCCTTGCCGGCCTCGACGGACTCGCGTCTGGCCCGTGGAGTGGCTGGCTCGCTCGGGGTACTGATTTCTTCTGGTTCTATGAAAATGGCAAACGCCGTCCGCTGCGTCTGATCGCCGGCGAACTCATCGATCCTGCGACCGGTATGAAGGTGGCGTGCTTCACAGCCCCCGACATTCTCGAGCGGCTGGCAAACCGCAGCCTTGTCCCGAATCTCCTGCTGATGTTTCTGGTTTTGTCGATCCTGCCCGGCGTGCGCGCGCTTGGAGGCAGCTATCAGCCGATCTACTACCCCCTGATGCGCTATGTCGTCTGCCGGGCGCTCAAGGCCGCAGGTGTGGATGAAGATCTTCGGCAGGCTCTCGCAAACGAGGACATACCGGGTGCCTGGGGACATCGGGTAATTGAGTGTGACGATGATCCGCTCGAACTATTCCTAAATGGCAGGAACCGTGGGTTGATTGGTCTTATCGACCGCCTGGGCGACATTTCCTTCGCCGAGGCATGTGGAACCATGAGAGGCTTCGTGACTGATCCGTCGTGGCATGAACTTCACAGCCGGTTGCGGAACGGGCTGATTGCGCCGACCGATGAGGAATGGGCTTTTTCCTGAAAGGTCCTATGCACTTCCTATTTGTACGCCGGTTACGAATGGCAGCTTTGCGCCCCATGTCGGTCATTGAGCAAGCCATAGTTGCATCCGAAAGCGGACACTTCCGCCAACGGCCACCTTTGCGCTTACCGGCTATCCCAACGGAGCAACAGGCGGTTACGCTCGACGCCGCTCGGCGCCTCGGTAATCGACGCTCTTCAAAATTCAGCCTGGATTGGTGCCGTACTGACGAAGCCAGTAGCACTAACGCCTTCCCGCCCTGGGCCGCGTTCGCTATGTCTGGCCGCGCCGTCCGCCTTGGATCCACCTGATGTGCCCAGGACAGCTTGTATGACCACAAGCTAATATGCTACCTTGCACAATGCGCGGATTGCTGGCACTTGGAATGCTGGTTTTGGCGGCTACAACAGCAGCCGCAGGTGAGCAGTTGTTCGACTCCATCGCCGCCGGCGACAAGGGTGCCGTGGAGCAAGCCCTGGCAGGCGGTGCCGACGTCGACAGCCGGGCGCGCGACCAGGCAACGCTGCTCATCGCTGCAGCGCTCGATAACCAGCCGGAAATCGCCGACTTCTTGCTGGCCAAGGGTGCCGACATCATGGCGCGTAACTCGGGCGGCTTTACCCCGCTTCATGCGGCGGCCTTCTCGGGCAGCCTGCCGATCGCCAAGCTGCTGCTGGAAAAAGGCGCGGTGCTCGACGATGCCGCCAACAAGGCGGGTGCTACGCCGTTGCTGGTGGCCGGCGAGGAAAACCACATTGAACTGGCCGAGTTCCTCATTGCGAAAGGTGCCAATGTGAACCATGCCGAGGGGCATGGCTACATGCCGATAACGCGCGCATTCTGGAAGGGCAACACGGATATCATACGACTTTTCAAACGCCATGGTGCTACCTGCCAAGCCAAAATTCTTGGCAAGGCGAACGCGGCGAAGTGCGCCGAGATCCACGATTAACGGAGGATACAGATGAGCACGATGATCAAGCCACGACTGGTTCGGAGTTTGGGGACGGCTGCCCTGGTCGCGGTAGCTGTGGTCGCCGGCGCGGGATCGGCATGTGCCGACGATTCGGTAAACACCGGCTATTTTGGTGGTGTGGCGATCATGGGCTACGACACGGTCGCTTACTTCACTGACGGCAAGGCCGTGAAGGGCTCCGAAGAGTTCACTTATGAATGGCTGGGGACACCTTGGCATTTCGCCAGCAAGAAACACCAGGAAATGTTCATGAGCGAACCGGTCAAGTACGCTCCTCAATATGGCGGGTACTGCGCCGGCGAAGTCGTGGGCGGGGGGGTCACGGTCAATGTCGATCCTGAGGCATTCAAGATTATCGACGGCAAGCTCTACCTGATCTACGACGTCGACAATGCGGATGATTTCGCCGCGCATGCAGCTGAAAATATCCCGAAAGCCGATGCCAACTGGCCGAAGGTCGCGGCCAATTTGGAACTCGATCACTATCATTGAGACGCGCGTGTGCGTCTACCGAACCACGGTGAAGTGAAACACCTTGCTTGTATTGGCATAGGAGTAGCTTTTGCCGGCTGCGTCGTTGCGTCTGTAGACGGGACCACAGTCGGGGCGACCGAACAGGTTCTCGCTCTGCTCGCACAACAGATCGCCATCGACGTAGACGGTCTCGGTGACTAGCCGCGTCGTAGAGCGGAAGGCCGCCTTGCCGTCGCTTCCGATCTGAAGGAAGGCTGGTTGGAGACCGGGTTCGATCTGGCCTTGCAGTGTATGGCCAATGACGAGGGACGCGATCTCGGCACCCTTTAACTGGTCCTGTTCGGCCGGGGTAAAGCCGAAGCGCCATTGGGGGAGGCCCGCCTGGCGCAGTGCGGCGACGAGTATCGCCAGATCCTGCGGATTCCGAAAATGTGCATGAGTCATCTCCCACCCAGCCAAAGAGTCCACGTAGCTGGACCCTGCTACGAGGCGGAGCCCCTCGGCGATTGCGGCTTTCGCATCCGGTAGGCGGCCGCCGCGGACATACGCCGCAGCGAGCGTAAACCGAAAGTTGCCAACCGTGGACGCATCGTCGCGTGTGTGCTCGAGAGTCTCGATCGCTTTCTCGACATTGCCCTGGAGCAGAAAAACCAGCCCAGCAGTTTCCCGGTTGATCGCTGAGAGGTCGGGGTCGAGCCTGAGCGCCGTCTCGACCGCAGTGGCTGCCTCGGCATGATTGCCGGCGTAGAACTGAACATATCCAAGGGCTGCTTGCGCCTCTGCATCGCCCGGACCGATTGAAACAGCCTTCTTGGCAGAGGCAATCGCATCTTCGTAGCGGCGATTCACGACCTGCATGATCCCAAGAATAGCATAGGGCGACGAAAGGTCAGGGTCGAGTTCCAAAGCTCGGCTCGCCTTCTCATATGCTCTCTTTCGTGCTGGCGCGCTCTGGATGACGTCGTTGAAGGCCTCCCGCCAGATATAGATTGTGGTGCGCGCGTCGGCCGCGAAGGCTTCGGCAAAGGCGGGGTCAAGCTCCTCCGCCTTGTCGTAGAGCGCAAGCGCCTCCCGCAGCCCGGCCTGCAGGACGCTGCGTGACGCCGTCTCGGCTTGTAGATAGTAATCATAGGCCTCGAGATTGCTCGTCGGCGGCCGCGCCATGCGCTCGCTTTCCGCTGCCGAAGGTTGCATGCCAAGCGCCTTGGCGATCTCGCCGCTCATCTCGTGTTGGACGGCAAACACGCCGGCCATGCCACGGTCGAACCGGTTGGCCCACAGATTGTCGCCCGTTGCCGTATCGATGAGCTGGGCATTGAGGCGGATCTGGTCGCCGGTGCGGCGGACGCTCCCCTCGACAACGAAGCGGACGCCAAGGTCGCGCGCGACGTCCGCCAGCGCTGCAGGCTTGTTCTTGTAGGCGAACACCGAGT